>DATFCH010000534.1:0-7473 GCA_035253345.1 Nitrososphaeraceae archaeon | reverse complement strand
CATATTTAATTATATAGTTTATAATATTTTTAGATGATTATTGTCAGACGATAAAAATAATAAATCGAACATACTTGAAGATTTTACTAAAGAAGTAATAAAAGGACTAAGTAAAAAAAGAAAGAAGCTAAATCCAACATTATTTTATGATCAGAAGGGTTCTGAACTTTTTGAACAAATTTGCATACAACCTGAATATTATTTAACCGTGACTGAATACAAAATCATAATAGAAAATATTAATTCCTTATTACAATTATACGATAACAATAAAGTTTGCATAGTAGAACTTGGAAGTGGAAGTTCCAAGAAAACAAAAATTTTGTTAAAGTATTTTTTAGAAAAACAAAATAAAAGTCTTCATTATTTCCCTATTGATATTTCTAAGACATTTTTATATAAAAGCTGTTTAAAATTACAAAATGATTTACCCAATATCATTACTCATCCTATAGCATCAGATTATCTTGATGGATTAGAAGTAGTAACAAAACTTATTAACTCTCAAAATAACATTCCCAATAATAAACTAATCCTATTTTTAGGATCAAGTTTAGGGAATTTCGAACCAAAAGATGCATTAACATTTTTGCAAAATTTAAGAAAAAAGATGAATAAAGAAGATTCCTTACTAATAGGGTTCGATTTGCAAAAGAAAAAAAATATTCTTGAGGCGGCCTATAACGATTTAGAAGGAATTACTGCAAAATTTAATTTAAATGTATTAGAGCGAATAAATAAAGAGATAGAAGGAGATTTTAATTTAAACAATTTTAGCCATTTTGCATATTATAACGAAGCCAAAAATAGAATTGAAATGCATTTGATTTCAAAAAATAAACAAAAAGTTAAATTAAATAACCAAGTTTTTGGGTTTGAAAAAGGAGAAACAATCCTTACTGAATATTCTTATAAATATAATTTTCAGTCAATAGAAGAATTAGCAAATAAAAGCAACTTCAAAGTGAAAAGAAATTTTATGGATAAATATGAATGGTTTAATATAGCACTGCTAGTACCTTTTTAAATTATCTTATTTTATTTTATTTTGCACATCGAAATCCTGCAAATAGAATTCGTTCATGAGGTTTAAAGTAGTTTCTATAACTATTTCTAATTTGTCGTCTCGAAGTAGCAAATGATCCACCGCGTAAAACTTTTTGATTTATTGCCCATTTATCAGTATATTCAGAGAATTTCGATTTAAAGCCAGGATATAAAGAATATTCAGAGTTTGTCCATTCCCAAACATCTCCGATCATTTGATAGCATCCATAGAAACTCTTTCCTTTTTCATATGAACCACATTTGGATGGTTTCCAATGAAATGATTCCAATAGGTTTGCATATTCTGAGGTTGGTAATTGATTCCCCCATGGATATTTCGTTTTCTTTTGAAGATCACCATTCCAACTAGCTGCTTTTTCCCACTCTGCCTCTGTTGGCAATCTTTTTTTTGCCCAATTAGCATATGCGTTAGCTTCATAATAACTAACGTTTATTACTGGTTCTTCTGGGTCAATAGTGGATATACCAAAGAAATCCTTTTTCATCCATTTATTCCCTTTTTTAAACCAATAAAGCGGAGCACACCATTTTAATTCTTGAACGAGATCCCACCCGTCCGCAAGCCAATATTTATACTTTTCATAACCTCCTTCTTCTATAAATTTCATAAATTCACCATTAGATACAGGTGTAGAATCAATTTGATAAGAATAAAGATATGTTTTATGTTCTGGTAATTCATTATCGTATGAAAATCCATCCCCAGAAAATCCAATATTAAACAGACCTCCAGGAATTGTAATCATATCTTCATTTTGTGTCTTGTTTGATTTTTTTTCACTTTGATCGTTTTCATGTATTTTAAAAGGACGGTAATTATCAGAAGCATCTGGAAACCTTGCAAAATAATGTTGGAAATCATATATCATTAATTCTTGATGTTGCATTTCATGTTGATTTGCGAGTTTTAAATCATACTGGATTTCTTTAGTTAAAGCACTGTCTACTTCAATTTTCTCTAGAAATGATATTACTTTTTCGTTTATATACTTACGATACAGAAGGCTTTGTGAAACAGTAGGTCGAGGATATTGCCCTCTTTGATTTTTAGGTAATATTTTTTCAAATTTTTGGTAATACGAATTTAAATAATCGATATTGAGCTTTTCAAGATCTGTTTTTTCACCATATTTCAATAATATTTGATGAAAAAACCAAGTTACATGTGCTATATGCCAATTAGGAGGGCTGCCAAAAGCATCAGATTGAATCACAGCATCTTCAATACTAAGAGTTTTGAATAGATCATTTGTAAGTTTTCTGACTTCAGTGAATTCAACGATGAGATCTTCTAATTGTTTATCTATTACCTTAGTCATAGGTATTATAGAATATTAGTCATAGGTATTATAGATTATTAGTCATAGGTATTATAGATATTAGTCATAGGTGTTATAGATATTTGTCATAGGTGTTATAGATATGCAATACAATAAATTTTTTTTACTTGTTTTAATATAGTTAGCAAATCAATTGACATAATAGATATAATAGTAGACTATTGGATATATAGGTGCGTGCAAGTCAAACGAGCAAATTTTTGTCTTCTAAAAATAATATGGTAAAAAAATTAGTTGAAAATTCTTTTAAGAGTATCGATGAAGGATTGTACAATATAAATAATATAGATTTCTCTCATGACGCCTTTAGTTTAAAAAGAAAGATTATAGAATATCAGACAAAGGATCAAATACCAATCATTACTGAAATTAAATTTTCTTCACCATCAAAAGGAGTAATCATGAATAGAAAAAATGGCGAGACAGATTTACTGGACATATCAAACGAAATGATATTAGGTGGAGCTGTAGGTCTTTCAGTTTTAACACAAAAGTATCTATTTAATGGATCAATAGATAACTTTGTCATTGTTAGGCGAAATACATCTATCCCGATGCTAATGAAGGATATTATTGTAAGTGAAATTCAATTAGATTGTGCCAAAAATATTGGAGCAGATTATATTTTGTTAATTATGAATATTTTTGATAGAGATCTAGCTGAAGGAGATCTAGATAAATTTACAGAGTACGCCCATAAGAAGGGTTTGAACATATTATATGAAGTTCATGATGAAGATGAATTTAAGGAGATTCTAAAATTTAATATTATGAAAAAAAATGATCTGATAGGAATTAATAATCGCAATCTTGATAATCTTGAAATCGATATACAAGTAACAGAAAAATTATTAAAGAAATTTGATAAAGGGAAAAACTTTATTGTTAGTGAAAGTGGAATAAGCACTGCAAATCAAATAAAACAATTAAGAAAAGTGGGAGCAGATGCATTTTTGATTGGGACTAGTATAATGGAAAAAAAAGATGGCTTCATTTCAAATAAAGTAAAAGAATTGGTTAATAGTACCATTTAACAATTTTGAATCTTATTATGACTATTCTTTGATTTTTGGGATGAGTATTTTATTAATTCTATATCTGGAGGAAATATAATTTTGAATATATTTAATCAGAGAATCAAAATCTAGTTATTTAATTAAGTTTTTTTTTGGTGTTTGTTTGGACATATAGTATTTAATATTACCATATACTATCTAAAATTAGTAGATGTATGTGTCGCTATCAATAATCCAACTCATTTATCACTTATCATATTTAATATTCTATGATAATCTGTTACAGGTATATCTGTCTGTTTTGGTTCATATCTTTATTCTTAATATGTTCATATCATAATTTTATTCATGAAAAATAATGATGATGCTGATGATGCTGATAATTAGATTTATTTTTCATTTATTTTAAAAAAAGCAAATTCTTTCATTTTAATTATTATATATCTTTTAGTAATCATAAGTTACATATATCATACTCGATTTATTTTCTATAGAAAAGATATGCAATATAACTTTCCGTTAAATGGTAAATTTGGTAATTTTGGAGGGAAATATATTCCCGAGACATTAACTCCAGCTATAGAAGAATTAGAAAGTTCATATCAAAAAATTAAAAATGATCCTAATTTTAAGAAACAGCTCACCTACTATTTAGAAAATTATGCTGGAAGACCTACACCAATTTATTTTGCTAAAAACCTTACAGAATACGCAAATGGAGCCAAAATTTATTTAAAAAGAGAAGATCTCCTTCACGGAGGAGCACATAAAACTAATAATACTCTAGGTCAATGCTTGCTAGCAAAAAAAATGGGCAAAAAAAGAATAATTGCGGAAACTGGAGCAGGTCAACATGGAGTCGGTACTGCTCTTGCTTCAGCAGTTTTAGGTCTGAAATGCGAAATCTATATGGGGTTAAAAGATACAGAAAGACAAAAGCTGAATGTCTTTCGAATGAAATTATTAGGGGCCAAGGTTCATCCAGTACATTCCGGTTCCAAAACACTGAAAGATGCAATTAACGAAGCATTGAGAGACTGGATAACAAATGTAGAAAATACATACTATGTAATTGGATCCGTTGTAGGTCCTCATCCTTATCCCATGATTGTTAGGGATTTCCAAAGTATAATTGGTAAAGAAATAAAAAAACAGATGAGAAATGTTTTGGATGGAAATTTACCAGATGCCATAGTTGCCTGTGTAGGAGGAGGTAGTAATGCAATTGGTTCGTTTTATCCATTCATACGTGACCAGAAAGTATCCCTTTATGGCATTGAGGCGGAAGGTAGTGGTTTAAATACAGGCAAACATTCTGCAACTTTGTCAGCAGGTTCGATTGGAATTCTACACGGAATGCAAACGTACCTTTTACAAGATAACATGGGACAGATACGTGAAACTCATAGCGTTAGTGCTGGACTGGACTATCCAGGTGTAGGACCTGAACATTGTTACTTGAAAGAGAAAAAAAGAGTTTCATATAAATCGTGTACAGATGAAGAGGCAATTAAAGCCTTCATGCTTCTTTCAGAAAAAGAAGGAATAATTCCAGCCTTAGAATCAGCACACGCAGTAAGTTATGGAATAAAACGTGCTAGAAAAATGAAAAAATCAGAAAACATAGTTATCACATTATCTGGCAGAGGCGATAAGGATGTTGAAGTGGTACAAAACTATATCGATGGATTAAGAGATTAAATGAACAGGACAAAAAAAAATAATAATAATAATCAGTTACAACCCACAAGAGAGATAAATAGAATCGAGAAAAAGTTTACGGAATTAAAAACTGTGAACCAAAAAGCTCTTATTTGTTATGTAGTTGCTGGTTATCCTGATATCAGAATTTCTGAGGATATCATTACTTCTTTAATTAAAGGTGGAGCAGACATTATAGAAATTGGAATCCCTTTCTCTGATCCTATTGCTGATGGTTCAACTATTCAAGATGCAATTCACAATTCATTGATTGCGGGGACTACTCCAGATATGTGTTTAGATTTAGCTTCAAGAATAAGAAAAAAATTTCCAGATACTCCTCTAATAATAATGACATATTCAAATATTTTATTCAGAAAAGGATATAGCATATTTGCACAACAAGCAAAAGATAGTGGTATAGACGGCTTCATAATTCCAGATATATCAATAGAAGAAGCTAAAGAATATGTTGATACGATAAAAAGATTAGGAATGTCAACAATCTTTTTAGTTTCACCCAATACTACAGAAAAAAGATTAAAGATAATAAGCAAATTCTCGTCTGGTTTTTTATATGCTATATCAATATATGGGACGACTGGAGAACGAAATAGCTTTGATGAATACACAATGCAATCGATAAAAAAAGTAAAGAAAGCAATTGCAAAAGATCTTCCTCTGGCCGTAGGATTCGGAATAAGCAATCCCCAGCACGTAAGGTACATGATTGAGGCTGGTGCTGATGGTACCATTATAGGAAGCGCAATAGTAAAAAAAATTAAAGAAATAGATAATAAAGATGTGTTATTGGATAATCTCACTAGATTTGCTCATGAATTGAAGGATAGTTGTAAGATAGAAAAAAGTAATTGAATTCAATTCAATTGAATTAAATGAATTGAATTAAATGAATTATTCTAGCACTAAACCTGAGTTATCAGATGCAAACAACATGTTGTTTATTGTAACCTGATAGTTTTTTAAATTTCTAGTAACTATTACCTCCAGGTCATCTAATTTTTCTGATACAATTGAACTTTCCAACATTTTAATGACAAAATGTAAAGACTCGTGGGATATTATTAGTTCAATATAAGGTTCAATATAATCAAAATCTGACTGATTGGAAAGAGCACTTGATTTTGATTGAATTATCAGCATAGTATCATTGTTATCATATGTAAAATATCCAGGAGAATCATCTATAGAACATGCAAGTATAAAATCACAAATTGACATGAAATTATTATCATATAGTTTAATGAATTATTTTATACATCTATCGCTTTTTACTTTAATAATCCTGGTAATGATAATAGATATTTTTCAAAAATAGATTGCAAGTTGAGTCATACAAACAAACTAACAAACAAAAAAATAAAGTTTTTACAAAAAAAATCAGAGTGTAAAATATTCAGCTTCAGGATGATGAATAAATATTGCAGCTGTAGAATGGTCAGGAATAATTTGTCCAGCTTCTGTTAATGTCATATCTGATTTGGAAGGATCCAAAAGTTTCCATACTAGCCTATGTTGAGAAATATCAGGGCAGCTTGGATATCCCCAACTATAACGTAATCCTCTTTTAGGATCAATTTTTAATTCCTTTCTAATCAAAGAGTTTGTCCAATCAGCTAATGCTTCAGCTGTTTCAACAGCTAGGCCATGAAGATAGTATGCATCAGTATATTTGTTTTCTTCATTCCATTTCTCAATTATATGAGATGCTTTATTGCCAACTGTAACTGATTGAAATGCAACGATATCATTTTCTCCAAAATAATCAGTCAAACACAAATTTCGTCCTTTTGACGATCGTGGAAAATCGAAGATAACTTCTTCCTCTTCCTCGCCTTTTGGAGGTTCCACAACAAGTTTATTATTTCGATTATGGCATGGAAAGTAACCATAGACTACTCTTGGTGAAAAAAGTTCATCATCGATAACCTTTTTTTTCCATTCCACAAGTAATTTTTCTGATTCTTCTGACAATCCTAACGCAGCTTTTCCTCGAAAACTCCACGACAGAGTAAAAAGAGATTTTTTGTTTATAAAGTCCCATACCTCTTTCAAATTTATGTTCTCTGGTCCTAGTCTAATTTGAAGTTTTAAATTGGGTGGTACTGGAGGGGAAAGCACAGGTTTGATACCACTATGCTTTAAGGTTTGTGAAACATTCATTGAAGCAGGTTTGAATTCTTTCCATAACTCTACTCTTTCCTTCCATTTGGTAACAAATTGATTCTTTTCATTAGACATTAATTTATTCATTACATTTAATCCATCAAAAGCAGTCTTACAGTAAAAAACACCTGATTCATATAGGCCTCCCTCCTTCGCTATTC
>DATFCH010000533.1:0-3294 GCA_035253345.1 Nitrososphaeraceae archaeon | reverse complement strand
CTTTTAATATCAGGATAACTAGAAGATATTGTTTTATCAATTTTCATTTATTATTCATAATTTGTAGAATTTACTCTCAATTTTTATTATAATACATGCGAAAATTTTTTTTTATTAGACCCGCCCAGTCCACCATCTGCTAATTGAAAGGTATCGGTAGCTTTTCAGATTGAAAATATCATTTGTTGACAGATTTTTTACTTATTTATAAAAGAATTTTTAAAATTAAAATCAGAGTATAGATGAAAATAATATACTAACAAGTTTTATTAGATGACCCAAAGAAAAAATAGGAGTATCCATAGTTGAGATGATAGATAAAAGTGGTTGTTGGTTCTTTATTTCTTGAGAATTATATCCTGAACCTGACTGAATGGAAACGACTAATAAAAGAGTAATTACTGTTAATGTTATCGATGTTATTACCACGGATTGTGACTTCATGAATGAATTCATTATCCGATATTAATATGTAACAAATAAGTCACATCATTATCTTATTTAATTAGCGATATTATTCATAATTTTTTTAAAGAATTTTTTTCGAATTATTATTAATCTTTTTTCCATTCAAATCTATTTTTTCCTAAAACTCTGCTAGATGACTTGTTATCAGGAAAAATTTAGTTCATTTCTTTCCATTACAATACATTCTAAAAATAAGTTTCTAATAATAGATACTATTAAATATATCTCAACATTAGATTCTTATTTTAGAATCGCTATAAATATTGCTTTTTAATAACACTATATGGAAATTTAATAAATACTTATTTATTCACTTATTATAAAGTTCTATTGATTGTCCATTATAGTAACTTTTTTTATTAACTATCATATCATAAATCTTTTTTGCTACTTCTTCAGGTTTCATGAAATTTGTATTAGATTTATTAAATCCATCATTAACCATATCTTTTATCATATCTGTATCTACTCCACCAGGACATATTGCCATAACTTTTATATTATCATCAATTATTTCTTTAGCCACGCTTTCAGTTAAACCTATCATACCAAATTTACTGGCACAATATGAAGATAAGTTTGAAAAACCAGATTTTCCAGCTCCTGAACTAACATTGACAATAATACCACCAGATTTATTTTCAATCATATATGGAAGAATCTCTTTGATAAATAGAAAAGTACCTTTTAAATTAGTATCAATAGTCTTATCCCATTCTTCTTCAGTTGTATTCATTATATTCTTATAATAAACTATTCCTGCATTATTAACAAGAATATCAATTTTTCCAAATTTGTTTATCGTAAAATCAATAAGAGTTTTTACATCTGAATGTTTGCTCACATCACACTTCAAGCCTAAAATATTTTCTTTTTTAGAAGGAAATTTTTCATGAATTTCTTGTATGGTACTATCTACACTATCTTGACTTTTGGAAGATATAATAATATTCATTCCATTTTTCAATAATAATAATGCAGTTTCTTTACCTATACCTCTTGTACTACCAGTAACAATGGCAGTCTGTTTCTCTAAATTCATTAGTAGTTTTAGTATTGTATTAACTTTAACAATTTAAGTTTCTAACAAAAAACTAAATACTTGTTAAAAAAGTATCATATGAATAGAATCAATAATAATTAATAAAAAATCTCATAAATTATTAAAGGTTAAATTATAGATAATAATGCAATAATGATAATTGAAGTTAAAATTTATTATACTTCTAACTGTATTGATTGGAATTATTTACGGCATCTTTCTGTTTTTCCTTGCCTAAAACCAATAATTTTTATTTAGGGCCAATCATTGCTCCAACAAATGCATTCACCACTATTAACAAAAGAAATTGGTTAGTATTGGGTTTTAGATCTCGTTTAATTGAAGAGTCTTTATTAGTTTTGATTTTATCTTCAGCAGCAGTATTTTTGTTAACCATATTTTAATTATAAATTGTTGTATATTTTTTCATGAGTTACTTTCTACTTTTTATCCATCCTTGAAATCCACCTTCTAAGTTAAAGACATTAAAACCTAATTTGTTCAATTCTCCTGCTGCAATATTTCCTCTATAACCTGAATTACAATATGTAACTATTTTTTTATCCTTATATTTGTCCAATTTGCCTTGTCTTGCATTGCGGATTATACTTCCTAGCGGTAAATGTATTGAATTTTCTATATTACCTTCAGAAAGTTCATCAGATTCACGTACATCTATAACAATAAATTCATCATCTTTTCCTATTTCACTAGGATGTATCGATTTGCTAGCCATAATGATAATTCTTCCTTTCAATTATATTAAATTGCTTTGTGTATCATAAAGTTTTTAAAAATAAAAGCTAAATACTTGTTATTTATATTCTAACAATAGTAGACTCTTGATTTAGAAAGGCTATAGGTGTTATTCTGATGGACCTAATTCTGCTAAATATATACATACAGACATTCATTATTATTATTATTATTATTATTATTATTATTCAATTTTAATTTTCTTTGAATGTGAAACATGGAACTTATTATACCAAAATAAAGCTCCTGACATTATAATAAAATCTGTTATATAGAAAAGCTCCCAAAACCAAAGATTTTCTGAATTGCCTGTTACAAAATCATTAACATAGCCGTCATCCGCTATTGCATTGACTAATAATGATAATGAAGAAAGCAACCATGGGATATTGTGCTCATAATCTTTACGTAAGGTTACTAGTATTATTGAAGAAGGGATTATTAATATAAAATCTAAAATAGGATACAAAAGAGTTACTATAATGGCTATAAAATCATCTTCAATATCAGAATCATAAGAAAGAAGCTTAACTAAATTATAACTAATAAGAAGTACTGTAATAAGTGATACTCCAATAACAAGTTTAGATTTTATTTTAATGTGTAAAGAGCGTATTATTATAAATAAATGTAAAGCAAGAAATCCATATCCAGCAAACCATAAAATATCTGTAATGGTAACAAGTCTTTGTTCTTCTATTCCCAATGCATAATAATTGTATAAAAGTGTAAAATCTGCAGAAAACCAACATATAATACCTAGAGCAAGAAACAGATATGATTTACCATGAAGACCATGAATTCCATATCTACAGATAGTTATGATACATAAAATTGAAGCAATAGCTGCAGTTATATTTAATGTCCAAAGAGAAACAGAATGCTTGCTGTGTTCTTCTGAAAATATTACAATAACATTTGCAATAATTATAGCTATTATCATTGAGAAAATCAAATATTTTAGTGTTAATCTTTGGCTGATCTTTTCTTCCGAAGACAAAGGTTGTTGAGGATATGATATTGTCTTG
>DATFCH010000532.1:0-2734 GCA_035253345.1 Nitrososphaeraceae archaeon | reverse complement strand
TTATTTGGGATTTGACTCATTTATAATACTTATATGAGGAATATTTATACAAATCATTGTAAAATTTTTTGGTATATAAGTAGGGAAAAATTACCTTTTATAAATAATAAAGAATGGTAAATTTATGAGATAGAATACTTTTAAGTTTCGAATTCAAAATAAAAAATTAAGAAAAATAGTTTCTATTTATTTTATGTATAGTCATATTCTGGTGATTCATATTCTTTATCCTCATATGGTGATGATTCATATTCTTTATCCTCATATGGTGATTTCGAATTCTGACTTTCATCAGGATATTCATTCCTTTCTGATTGATTAGGCTGTTCTGATTTTTCTTCCTGTCTTTGTTGTTGTAGCTCTTGTTCTTTTTGTTGTAGCTCTTGTTCTTTTTGTTGTTGTTCTTTTTCTCTTTGTTGTATCTTATCTAGGATAGTTTCTTTACCTGGAGTTTCTTTACCTGGAGTTTCTTTACCTGGAATTTGTTCGCCTGGAGTAGTAGTTAGTGGTTGACCTGGAGTTTCTTTACCTGGAGTTTCTTTACCTGGAGTTTGTTCGCCTGGAGTTTCTTTACCTGGAGTAGTAGTTAGTGGTTGACCTGGAGTTTCTTTACCTGGAGTTTGTTCGCCTGGAGTTTGTTCGCCTGGAGTAGTAGTTAGTGGTTGACCTGGAGTTTCTTTACCTGGAGTTGTTAGTGGGTTAGCAGGAGTTAAAATTTCACTACTAATAGGTAGAATATAACAAATTCCAGAGGGAGAAGAGTATTGACAATTATTTCCGTTAAATATATTATTATTAACATTAGGTGGTAAACCATTGGAATTTTCAATATCTTGTGTATTGAAAAATGCATTATTTAATGAAATTTTAATATTATGACTTTGATTGTCCAAAAATACACCTTTCATAGAATTTTGAACATTATTTAAAATAATATTAGAATCCTGAACATTTAAAAGTGAAATACCAACTAATTCATTATTTAAAACCAAATTATTTTTGATGACAAGTGAAGTTGATGAATATCCAGTAAATCCAATTGTGTTCTCTTCTATTTTATTTTCTTCGACAGAAATATTACTAGATCCACTTGTTAATATAGCGACTTCATTTTTCTCTAAATCTACAGAATCTACCAACATATCATTTGTACCTGTAACTAAGATACCTGTCTGAAAATTTGTTATCAAACCTGGACCCTTTACAATTATATTATCATGATTAGAAGTAACAATTCCTACTTTTGAGCTAGAAGTTCCAGGTCCAATAATAGTATTACCATTAAGATCTATTACTAGATTATTATTTCCAATTAATATCCCATCTGAAGAACATATAAGATCAGATGTTAATATTATGTTCGAATCTACAACTTCACCACATGAAGCGCTATGTATTTGAGTAGTTGTAGGTGTGGACGATGATGGAGATTCTTTACAGTCTTTTTCATCCATTTGGCCATCATTATCATTATCTACATTGTCACGACATACTTCAGTTAGTGGAGTAGTTGTAGGTGTGGACGATGATGGAGATTCTTTACAGTCTTTTTCATCCATTTGGCCATCATTATCATTATCTACATTGTCACGACATACTTCAGTTAGTGGAGTAGTTGTAGGTGTGGACGATGATGGAGATTTAATTTTTTTAGGTAATTCTAAGATCCCTTTAATGAACTCATCCTCTTTTTCTTCTTTGTCTTCTGCTTCATTCTCCAAAGACATATCTGCATCTGGAAATTCATTTTCATTTTCTAGTTCTTCATTATTATCTTCAGGATAAGTTTCATCATAAGATTCCTCTGGATAAGTTTCATCGTAATAATTTTCTTTTTCTTCATAACTATCAGAATAGTCTTTTTCTAAATTATTATAAGAATCATAATTGTCAGAATATGGCGGTTCATTATAGGAATTTTCATTTGGAGATGAGATTTGGTGATAAGAAAGAGGTTTTAATAATAGCTGTTGTAATTCCTGCCCTTGATATATATCTGCATTAATCACATTAGGATGAGAGCTTAGAGTTAATATGTTTATAATCAATAAGAGATATAATCCTAGATGGGTAATACTCATGTTCACTTAAAATTTTTTACTAATATAGAAGGATATATCAATAAAAAATAATCAAAAAGTGAAAAAAAATTAATGAGGGTTTTATATAGATCTATAACATATCCTAGTATAATTTTTATAGTAATTTAAAGTTTAAAAATATTCGCTAAAATATATTGGTATTTATAGTAAAAAATAACCTTGTATCTTCATTTTAGAAATCTTTTGTCTCAAAATTTTGATTTAATTTGTTTGTATATACGTCAATAATTTTTTTTAAAGCGTCTTCCTCTTCTGTAATAGCTGCCAAAAATTCAAGGCAATATCTTGATTCTTTAAGATACTGAACTGTTTTCTTGAAATCTAGGAGGTTTTGATCCTGAAGATCGACAATAATAGAATTCGATTCATCATTAACAGCATTCTTAATCATAAAAAATTGAATAATTAATCTATTATATCTGCTCAAAGCAAAAAAGCGTCGATAGCAATTAATTCTTTCATTTTTCCCCATTGTATTCAATTCTTGATAGGATGGTATGTCAAAATTAAGAAGTTTATAATTCATTTGTATTTCCATAAAAATAAAGTTATTTAACTCTTTGAAATATATGAGTAAAAATTAAAAATATTTTGTTCAAAATTTTATTAGAAGGAAAATTTTTTGTAACCTT
>DATFCH010000531.1:0-2688 GCA_035253345.1 Nitrososphaeraceae archaeon | reverse complement strand
ATAGATTATTTTCATACTATAGCGGCATCAATTTGGATTGGTGGTTTGATATTTTTAGCATTCGTTTTCATTAATAAAATCAAAAATATACTAAACATAGATGTTAAATCAAAAATAGTCTCTATTACTATTGGTAAATTTTCTGTTATTATTTTGCCAATTTTAGGTAGTATAGTAATAACAGGTCCAACTCTCTTATGGTCATTAGAAAGTAACTTGTCTATAACACTTGCTTCACTTTATGGCAAAATTCTGATCTTAAAATTAGTTTTAGCTAGTATTATGATAATTATTGGGGCTTATCACCAATTTATAACTTCCAAACAGATGAAACAACAGATTTTGATAGTTAATAGATTAGAAAATGAAGCCGAGATCAAAACTACTGAAATAAACAGTAACAACAGTAACAGTAACAACACCAATCAACAAATAGATAAATTTACAAAAAGTCTAAAAGTTGAAGCAATAATTGGCATTTCTCTTTTATTTGTAGTATCTTTGATGACTAACATGGTTTTGCCTTCGGGAGAAATTTCTTCTTCTGATATTTCTATAAATTCACCGACAGCCATTGGTAATGTTAATGCTATTATTGATGATGATGATGATAATAAATTCAATAATACTACTAATTATATAAAAGAAACTGCATTCTCGACTCTTCTCTATAATGACAACGGTAAAATAAAAATAGATTTAGATCCTATGAGCATTGGAGAAAACAAGGTATTAGTCGATTTTAGAGATTACAATAATAAACCTGTGGAAGGCATAGATACCGCAGAAATAAAGCTATCACAAATTCAAAACAACATTGGTCCAATACCTATTGAATTGGATAAAATAGATGAAGCGACTTTTTCTGCAAATATACCCCTTGGTACAGTAGGATTATGGAATATAGAAGTTCAAGGAAAATCAACACAACCAAATACTCCAAATATTGTCTCTAGTTTTGAGGTCGATGTTAAACCGCAACCTGAAAAACTAGAATTTAATGTTACAGAATTCAAAACCCCAGGTAAAAGTCTTTTATTATATCCTGTTTACCACCCTAATACTGATTCAATTTGGGTAGGCGATACCCTTCCAGCACGTGGAAAATTATGGGAATTTAATATAAATAATAATAATTTTACTGCCCATACAGTAAATGATACCAACTTAATTACACTTTCAGTTTTTGATACCAAAGATGATAACTTATTATGGTTTATTGATCCTACTTCAAATATACTAGGAAAATACAATATCCAGAATGATGAAAATGAGATAATAAAAATGCCAATTAGCGGAATGGTATCTGGTATTGTCACAGATAACAATCAAAATCTTTGGATGACTGTGATGCAAGAGAATTCTATTCTAAAATATAAGATAGATACAAATGAATTTGAAACTTACAAAATACCAACTAAAAACGCTAGACCCGCAGGTTTGATTCATGATGAGAAAAATAAAGCGATATGGTTTACAGAATCAGGGATTGGAAAATTAGGAAGATTAGAGATATCTACTGGTAAGATTACAGAATTTCCTGGTCAACTACCAAATAAAAACAATAATACTGATGATAAAAAAGAGAGTTTAATGCAAGAACCAACATCATTACTACTTGATAAAGGAACATCAAATATATACATCAGTGATCATCTGAGTAATTCAATTTTTAAGTTCAACCCTCTTTTATCTAATTTCAAAAAATATTCTTTACCTGATAATAATAATGATGATGATAATGATGGATCGGCATTTGGCATGGTGTTTGATAAATATAATAACTTGCTGATAGCACAACACATAGCTGATAAAATAGCAGTTTTGGATCCTGAAACGGACAGGACTACTAGTTTTAATATCCCTACAATAGACTCTTCTGTACAATATTTAACAACAACAGATTCTAATAATGAAATATGGTTCGCAGAACAAAAAGGTGATGCATTAGCAAAGATTTCATCTAAATATATTCCTGGATCCTCTTCTAATACGGCGTCACAAAAATTAGTAGAATCAGGAGAAACAATGACAAATACAAAACAACAAAACTATTCTAATGAAAATGCTAATCAAACAATAATGACTTCTATTAATAATATTATTAAAAACACAGGAATAAAATTTGCTGATATTTTTGGTCCAATAATTGTCGCTTCATTGGCTGTAACAACAATTCTTTTTATAAATAGTTCAAACGCACTAATTACAAATTTAAAAGACTTGAAACAACTGGAACCACCTTACCAACAATTACAGAAACAACAACGAGGAAAGAAAAAAAAGAAAAACCAATAATTTTTTATTTACAGATGCATATCAAAGATGGCACATCTATACAATTATTCCTGATGTTCTCGCAGTTACTAAACAGTTTTTTTAATTCCTATTTTTCCTTTTAATACTACGAATATCATAGCAGCTATCCCTAACCCTAGAGCAATATAGCTTAAAAGATAGATTCTTTCTATTTGATTATTCAAATCATTAATTTGATCATTCAATTTTTGTATAAGTTTCATAGTAGCATTCTTTTCCTGTTTTGACTCTTCGAATTGGTTCGACAAATCATTTATTATTGGGGTAATTTGCTTCCCAATATTTTCTAAATTAGTATTACTAGAATCACCATCTGAAACAATCGGGAATGTGATTTTATTTGCATCTTCTACATCTTCAATTTGAACA
>DATFCH010000530.1:0-4049 GCA_035253345.1 Nitrososphaeraceae archaeon | reverse complement strand
TAGAATATTTGACTAATATTTATATTTATTTTAACAAAATACTTGAGCTTATTCTATTATTATGATGTTTATTTCCAATCATATTATGGATTAAAAATATCGTTGATCGCTATCAGGATATGGATATTCCATTTGACGAGCTGTAGATTTGCCCACTTCAATTCCAAAAAAATGACTTACTATACAAAGGGCTAAATCTATTCCGGCAGATACACCTGCAGCTGTAAATATTGGTTCCGTCAATGTAAATCTTACTTTTTTTATAATTCGTGCTTGTGGTGCAGATTCCTGTAAAAAATCAAAAGCTCGCCAATGAGTAGTAGCATCTCTTCCATCTAACAATCCCGCCTTTCCAAGAAGACTAGAACCAGTACAGACTGAGGCAATCAATTTACTATTAGAAGTAATAAATTGATTACCAATCCAATTTAAAAGAATTTTATTCTTTGATTCTTTACGTGTGCCCCATCCTCCAGGTACTATCAATAAATCTAACATCGGACATTCACTAATAGAAACATCAGGAGTTAAACGTAGACCACCAATAGCTACAATTTGTTTATTATTCTCAGCTATTAATAATACTTTAAATGGTGAAGGCTGAATTTGTCGTTGTTCTTCATTTAAACGAGTTACAGCAAAAACCTCAAAGGGTCCAGCTACATCTAAGATTTCTACATCATTAAAAATAAGAATTCCAACAATTAATTGATTTTTTTTATTCAATGGCAATATATAGCAAATGTATATTATAAGATATATAAAAAAATTGGATATTTAAGGCATAAATTAATCACAAAATAATATCTTGTTCTAATATTGAAGAGTGAAACTTGGTATATTAAATGTTATAACTAAATTATAAAAGTCACACATTTAATATAAATAAATTTACCATTTTCAGGATTTTAAACATAATCAATAAAAATAACTTACAATTAATATTATTGTAGTATTGAAAAAAATAACTAATATATATATAATAATTGTTATTGGTTTTCTATTTTTGATCCAATTTACAATATTTCAAAAGGATCAAGATATATCTCACTATAACCTATTTATTTTTGATTATTTTAAAGAAGTATTGGGAAGCGAGCAAGACGAAGAAGAAAAAGAAATAGATTCGTTAGAACAAAAGCTTTGTAATAAACTCCTTGATTCAGAAACATGTGGAAATTTTAAGGAAGTTAAACCAATCGAAAAGAAAGAATTAACGCAAGAAGAAATTAAAGCTGAGGAGATTATAAGTAGATATTTAGAACCATCCCAAGAAAAAAATACACAAGATATAGGAACACTCACTATCAAGATTATTAATTTTGATACCGGAGCACCTCTTTCAAATGTAATGTTCAAGGTTACTCCAAATCCATTTACATTAAACGATTCCCTCGTTATACATGATAATGATAAATCATTGGATTCTAATTTATCTACTGGAATTGTACATCTAAATAATGTAAAATTTGCATCATTTGTCATAAACGAAACCAAAGGACCAAAGAATTTTGTTCCATTGTTAATAAAAAATAGAGTTACAGTTCATGAAACTAATCCAAATGCAATTGTAACTATTGAAATTAAGAACATTAAGCTACCATTTAAAGGAAAAGCTATTATATCTACAGAATTAAATGCAGAAGCTCTTAAGACATTTATTTCAAATGGTGCTCTAGTAAATGGAAAAAAATTAAACAAGGTTAATGAAATGCCTGAGGGATTCATACAATCTGCAGAAATATTAAAAAATTTAACCGAGCCTAAAGAAGTCATATTTAAAACATCCGCTCCAATAACATCTACTGCAGCACAGCTATTCAAATCTTATGCAATTCCTAATTATCCTGCTCCAACACAATTAATAGCTAAAGAAAGTATCTATATTCCACCTATATTTTATATAAAACAGGATAATTCTAATAATAATTTTATTCTTACGCCTGTTATTGGAAAGATATTTGCTAATATGTCGGTATTAATTTACAAAGGTTTCTCAACAGAATCCAATAATACTAGTGTGGAACGGTTGGAGATGAAATTTGCAAAACAGGCAACTAATGTAGGATTCAGTTTTGGAACATCTGATAATATCCCTAACGGACTTGATCTTCCTGCGTTGAATATTGGTAAAATTGCATTGTTCTTAAATATCGATTATATATATAGTGGTGATCAAAGATTTATCGATTTTTCTAATCCGGAATCATTCATAACAACGCCTTTGAGTTATATATCTATAAATAAGTATCTAGATACTAGTAAATTAGAAGATGGCTGTCCTGATGTTTCATTATACGCCTATAACGAAATAGATAAACAATGGAATATATTAGATAAACTTCAGAGATATGAATTCTTAGATACTCAAGAAAAATGTGGTTATGTTATGGAATTACCGCATTTCTCAAAATTTGCAGTAGGTGGAATCAAACCACTTAGTTGATCAGACATGAAAATCAAAAGCAAGAGAAATCGTTTTTTATGGAAACCATATCAGATTTAAAATTTAATATTGTCTATAAATATGATAAATCATACTAGCTTAATCTACGCTAATTTCTTTTTTACAGATATAGTAGGTTTATCAGATCCAAGGATGTCTACAAAAACGCAGATAAAGAAAATTGAAGTATTAAATAAATTTATCAGAGAATGGGCTCCTTTTAAAACAATGTCCAATGATTCTCTTATAGTACTTCCTACAGGAGATGGCATGGCAATTGGTTTCTTTCAAAGTCCAGAATTACCATTAAACTTGGCAATTGAACTCCATAGAAAAATTGGACTATACAATAAAGCAAAAATTCCTACAGAAGCCTTACGCTTACGAATAGGAATACATTCAGGCCCAGTATTCGTAGTAAATGATGTTCTAGAGAATAAAAATGTATGGGGGCCAGGAATAATAATAGCTAGAAGAATAATGGATATAGGGAATGATGGACATATATTATTAAGTTCTAGAGTAGCGGAAGATTTAAGAGAATTATCAGACGAATATAAAAAAATAATTAAACCACTACATGATTATACATTAAAACATGGACAACGTATTTTAATTTATTCAGCTTATGGATCTGATTTTGGTAATCCAAATATGCCTCTTGGAAAAACATTTCAAAGAAGTAAAATGAAGAAAGAAATTGTTAAGTTAAGAAGAAGTACGATCTATCCTTATTTAGAAGTTAATGTAACTATAAAAGATCCTACTATTATGAGACTAAAATATAAAAGACTTTATGAAATAGAAAATATTTCAGATGAGCCAATTTATCAGGTCTTACATGGAATTGCAACAGATATTCCGAAAACCTTTGAAGAATTAAACATAAAAGTATATGATAATGAGAATCAAAACTTAATAATATCAAGTATAAGTGTCGATAAACCTTTTCAGAAGGAATTTACCACAGTGTTTAATAGACCTATTCTAAAAGAAGAAAAAGGAAAATTTTATGTTTTAGAATATGAGGTTGAAGAACCAGATAGGTATTTTGAAAATACATTCTTAGTGGATTGTCATGAATTTATTATTAACTTTGATTATCCTATAACTATGGCGCCTCCAATAGTTTATGATACAAGCCTCGAGTCTCATGAAAAAAAATACTGCGATAAACAACCTGTAGTCATAGAAATTAATAATGGACGTGCTACAGCCCGATGGAAAAGAATGAATATCTTTCAAGGTCAATCATTTAGATTTGAATGGAAATAAAAAAACGTATAATATATGAAAAACAATTTTTGTTATAATATTGTAATATTATTTGTTAACATAAAGATAAGTATTATTGTTTATAAATTATGATAACATTGGATTAAAAATTTCAATTTACAAATACTTTACGTAATCAGGATAAATAAAAGTGAAAAATGATAATCAGAATATTAAATCCTCGTAATAATAGTTAATAACCGGCTTTATACAAAGAAAATAGAAAATATCTAAATATAAAAGAGGTTAATCAATTACAAAAATTTAAATTTATTAATAATATTAGATTGTCATGCCATTATTGATACATCATTTTGTCAAATTATCT
>DATFCH010000529.1:0-2524 GCA_035253345.1 Nitrososphaeraceae archaeon | reverse complement strand
CTAGCAATACTATGAGATTTAACATAGAATTTGAAAATATTTTTCGACAATAATAACCCGAGCTATTGTTGATCCTTTACCAATCTAGTTTATTTTTAAATTACTGAGATGGATAAATTAATTGCCATAACTCAAACATGTAGAATTTATTATCATGATCATCTTTTGGAAAAGGATGAAGAGTAAGTCATTTTCAATGATAGGTTAATTATATATCGATGGAAACTGTAAATTTTTTTTTATTTGTTAAATTCTAAATAATTTACAATATTGAAAAATATTCAAAAATGCAAAAATTAGAAGAATTATAGAACAAATTTTGGAGGATTATAATTATTGTTAACTTGTTGATCTAAATGAGTAATGATAAAATTAGTGATAATGGAAAATTATTTATTTTTAATGATATTATAGTGGTTATAATTTTATTCATATTTTTCTGTGATCCCAAATGTTAAATGTGAATTATAAAAAAATATTATTATCTAAAATATAATTTGATAAACCAGAAGTGAGAGTTTTGAAGATTTCTTTGGGCTTAGCCATAACAAAGGACTTGTGTAGAGTATAAATCTCAATGATCTTCTTAAATCCATTATTTTTAGAACATAGAGTATAAAGCAAAGTGAATTAATAGTTTTGTTAAAGTTCAAGACTAAACTGTTTCTTTAATTCACTACAAAAAATTTAATCATGTTTTAATATTTATTTTTGAAAGTTTTATGACTATTGTATTAATTTTATTTTTCCCCTTATTTTTAATTATAAAAAATAATTTCTAAACATGGTTTAAAGCATATGCACTAAATTCTAGTAACATTTGATAAAGTCGCATTCAAAATTTATATAACCCAATCATGATTTATTTATTTATATATTATGCCTTTTAAATGGAGATATAATGGAGAAATTTGTTGAACGGTTAACTATTACTAAAATTTATGATATTAAGCGGTAGATCTGTTTTCTAAAATTTAATAATATTTTGAAGTGATGCAAAATTACCTTATCTTAATAATTATAATTCCTTTTGAACAGAATCATATATTTCGAGCATAATAAATTAATAAAAGTAATTAGAAATTTGAATTCTATGGTACTAGAACTATTTATAATGTGGTGGTGCATAGAAGCCCAATATTGTAAAGATACAGGAGATATATCTAATATTTTTTCGACTATTGTAGGGACAGTAGTAGGATTTATAATTGGAGGTCTTATTAGTTGGTTGATATATAATAGACAAGAAAAAACTGCAAATAAACAAGAACATATTTTAGAAAAAATTCAGGCATTTGAAGAGAAACATGATGAAATGTTAAATAATATACTAATCTTGGATAAGAAGATTGATGAATTATTAGAAAATAAAGGTTCTAAAAGCTAGATAAAATTTAAACTAGAATTTATTTTATCATATTGTACTTTATTAATCTGTAAATCAATTGAGATTAATTTTTAGGATAAAGTTAAAGCTGTAAAGGTTCTTTGAATTCTTCTAATCGTTTGATAATTATAATTGAGTAATCAATGTCAAAAAGACATCATTTTTCTCTATTCTCAAAAATTGTTAAGATATTAATGTCCATATTCAAATTCGAAATTAAACCAGGTAAACCAAATCATGGTTAAACATTATTTATATCATAAAAGGTTTATTCTAATCGAAATGATAGAATTAAAACAACTACAATCACGCAACCTAGTCAAAGGGAAAATACTTCATATGATTTTTACTTTATTGCCATTATTTAAAATGATTAATTATTTTTCCTATAATGTAGAAGCAGCTCTCACTGACAAATACATGCATGCATCATATTTTAAATTGTATCTGGATGGCTGAATTTTATTCCAATATAGTATAGACAGTAGTGATGAATATAAAAACTTCACACTAATTGATTGTCAGAATTTTCTATTTAGTTATATTTTTGATTCTTTTTTTATTTCATCTGAAGTGTCTTGAAGTGTTACTTCAATTTTCTCTTTCTTTTAAATTAATATCCTGTTTTTTTATTAGTGTCATTATTTTCGTTTCATGATCTTAAATAACGGTATTATATATTAAAATCCAAGAAATTAATGGAAAGAGAATGGATTAAAAAGAAATATCTCATTTACTAAATATTGGCAGCTTGTTTTATTATAATTTTTTTTACACTAGTAATATAGAAGTATTTGATCGAAAACTTAAAGACTATCATCGATATATAGTATTGATGGCTCTACCCAAGAATTATGGGGGAAACAGAACTTCAAGAAAAAACAAGATACATAATTTGGGTCAATTCGCTGAATGCTGGACTGGGACAGGAATCATGATAGGAATCTGGGCAGTAACATTCGGAATATTAGCAAGCGGAATATTATCATTATAGAATAATTTAAAACTCCATTCATTTTTTTATTTTAATATTTTAATAAATAATCTTAAAATGTTTAGAGCGATTAGTTTGTGGTTTTTATTTAATTTTAATCTAATAATCAAATTTAGATCTTAGATTTAATATTAGCATCTTTA
>DATFCH010000528.1:0-6309 GCA_035253345.1 Nitrososphaeraceae archaeon | reverse complement strand
TTGGATATTATTTACCATTCTAGGTTTTGATCTTTATCTTAAATTTAGAATGGCAGGTAATTGGAATAAGTTTATCAGAAAAAATTGGTTTGATATTATTATGACTCTCTTAATCCCTTTTTTATTTCCCTTGAAGCTTTTCAAAGTTTTTATTAAATCTTATAAGATGATAAATGCAGGAAAGTATAGCATAAAATCATATCAAAAAATATCTAAGATTATGAAATATTGGAGAAAAAATTTAAGAAAATAGAATAAATAATTTTAAATGTAATGGCTATATTGTATATTATAACGCTATTATGAACTACGATTCAAAAAAAACAAAACCCATGACTTTCAGAATTGAGGATAAGATATTGGAGAAAATCAGAAAAGAGGGAGAAATAGATCAAATAAGTGTCAGTAATTTAATAAATAAAATCTTAAAAAGATATATTGAATGGGACTCCTATGCACCTAAAGTAGGCATGATACCTATTCCAAGATTATTAGTAGAGAAGCTTTTTGAAAAAAGAACCAAACAAGAAATTATTGAATTAGCTACGAATATTGGAAAGAATGAATTGGAAGATATATTATTATTTATGAATAAAAAAAAAGACTGGATTTTGTTTTTGAACTGGTTCAAGACTCGACTACAAAATTCATCTATTGAAATTATGCATACAATTGAAAAAAATAAACATATATTTATAATGAAACATGGAATGGGTGAAAATTGGTCACTTTATCATAAAACAATTTTTGAATTGATTTCAAAAGAGATTTATCAAAATCCCGTGGATATAAAATATAATAGTAGAACTATCTCAATTGAATTTTATGAATAAATAGTGTATAGAAAAAATATTGATCCAGATAAATATATAATTAAGAGAAAATTTATCTTTGATAAAATCTTAGTGTCATATTAATGGACGAACATAATATTCAAGATAAAAGAAAGACAAGTACTTTTACATTAAGAATAGATGACAGTATTATAAAATCATTACAAAAGGAATCAGAACTATACAATATAAGCCTAAATACCTTGATTAATAAAATACTAACAAGATATATTGAATGGGACTCTTATGCACCTAAAGTAGGCATGATACCTATGGCTAAACCTATCATAGCAAGTCTATTTAATATGATGAATGATGAAGAAATATCAGATTTAGTTTCAAATTTTGGAAAAAATGTCGTTCAAGATATAGCTTATTTTATGAAAATGAAAACAGACCCTGATTCATTCTTAACATGGTTTGAGATTAGAATGAAAAGATCTTTTGTAGAATTCAATCATCTTGAAGAAAATGATCGTCATATGTATATTTTAAAACATGATTTAGGGTACAATTGGTCTTTATACCACAAAAAAATACTAGAAAAAATCTTTAACGAGTTTTTTAATAAACCTATTAATATATCTATATCTGATCTTATGCTTACAATTCAATTTGAAAAATAATTTAATAGTAATATGAGATATCTCTTTAAAAAATATTATTCGATTAAATATTTCGGTAAATTGGATTTATTTTTAATTTTAGTTAAATAAAAAATGAGTTTTAATTTATCATCGTAATTCTATTTAGATCAATTTTATTTATGACTATAGATAAGATTTTATCTGAAATGTTTAAAATAAATATAACTTTTATGAACTAAAAGTGTTTGTTTATCTTGACTTATTATTATTATTATTATTATTTAGATCTTGTACTATACTCATATTTTTTTGATATTATTTATAATAGACAGATATGGATTAATATTTAGAAATAACAAGATCATATTTGTAACAAGCTAGATACATAGTCTAAATAAAAATTTAAGAATAACTTAATCCATTATCACATAAACCATAACTAATGTTATAACATATACAATTATCTTTTAATCTAATATTTTGAAATGTTACAGGATATTTGTTAAGAGAATCATCTTTATTGGGTATCAACACATTATGAGGAAAAAATATGATTGATTCTGGATTATTTTTATCTGTTAAACCAAACATAAGTTGAGAAATCTCAATTTGATATCGTATATTATAAATAAAAGAATCTATTTTATTCCACCATTCAATTCCTGTGAATTGATTTGAGGTTTTATAAACAAAATTTATATTTTTTATATTGAGTTTAAATATTTCTGATTTATTTGTAGTTTGATCTGTTAAAATATATTCAATTTGATTATTTTCTTCATCTAAGTAAATTATACGTTGATAAGAATGATCAATTTCAGGCAATATATTTTTAAATCTATATCTATTTATTCCTAAAAATATAGCTTCAAAATAGTTTTGATTATCAAACTGACATATTAGGTTTAGTTCAACCGGTTTATTATGAATATTAAATAATTCTAGTAAATATAACATCCAACACTTATTAGGTATTTGATTTCCTAAATCTTTTTCTAGTTTTATTATATCAGATACAGCTACGACATTTATTGGAAAATATGATTTATCATTATTAATTACTCTACAAAATGATCCTAACCAATAATGCAATAGTATTATTTAAAATTAATTAATTAATATATCTTTAATTCAAGTGTATTAATAATATAATTTAAAGAATTTTTATATTATATCATTATATATAACAATATATATTAATATCTTAAATTTAAGACATTTGGTAATTAAATAAATAATGATTAATTTATCTCTTCAACATCGTTACTGAAAAAATAACACAGTGTATAATTAGAATTTTGATCTTCAAATCTATATATCCGACAGTCTGAAATTTCATAAGATTTTGAATTTTGAACGTTTAACAATAGTTGATATTTAGGAATTTCAGATATAGATTCATTTATTTTTTTTGTTATTTCGATAAGAATTGGATCTAATGAAGATGTAAGGAAATGTCCTTCATATCGTGCAGTTTTACCTGGAAAAAAGAAAAAATCTTGAACATTCAAAACCCTATTTATCATAAAAAAATTAAATATCTTTTCTTATTTAAATCATAACAAGAATTAACTTAGTTTATTAAATAATAATTGTATTAACAAAAAATTAGCCTAGTTTATTAAACATCATATTGCTATTATTATTTTGGCTACTATCATTATACCAGCAAGTTGACTTAGTTTATATCGACTTTAATTTTTGATTTACTAGTTTATTATCATTTATACCTATAAAAATTTCATGATACTTATATTTTTTAATACATCCTCTTAATTATCAAATCTTTCAATTAGAAAGAAATCATTTCACAAGTTACTTCTTGTTGCCTAAGTATAAATCCGTCAATTATCTTTGCATATTCATCTATTTATTTTCCATCATCTCTTTCAAAAATAAATTATTAATCCTTTACGTTAGTTGTTTTATGTAAATTTCCTTTATTTTTTATCATAACTGCAGTAATATTATCATATCCACTAGTTTGATTAGTTAACTCAACTAAAGTATCGCATATTTCTTGAGATCTATTTCTTTTTTTATTTTTTTCTAACACTTCTATATCTAGTTCAGATCCAATAAGTCGATTGACTACGGATTCTATCTCTTTATCTTCCAATACATTTGTTAAACCATCGGTACACAAAAGCAACATGTCGTTATTATTCCAGTTTATTTTTTGAATTATAGGTTTACCAATATCTAGTGATCCGAGGTATTTAGTTATTACATGTTTTAATTTATGATTTCTAGATTCCTCTACAGAAATTTTTCCCATTTTGAGCATTTCGTTTACTAATGAATCATCATTTGTTAATTGTTTAAGCCTTTTTTCCTTATTATCCCAAATATAGCCTCTACTATCGCCTATATTGACAAGATAAAAGAAATTATTAAAACATAGAACCATTACTATAGTAGTACCCATACCATATAGATTCTTCTGCAAACTCTCTTTTATTATCTTATGATTTGTTTCTAAAATTAATTTTCTTATTATTTCTAAAATGACATTTTCTTTATTTTGTATATAATTATTATCTTCAATATCCAAAAAATTAAGTGATTTTAGTTCATTAGATATCTTTTTTCCAAAGTATTCTGTTGCAATCTTACTCGCTATTTCTCCTCCTTTGTGACCTCCAATTCCATCGGCTATAATATAGATACCAAAACGATTATTTATATAAAATGAATCTTCATTATTTTCTCTAATCTTTCCAACATCAGTTTTACCTCCAGATTGCAACAAAGTATAATATATTCATAATCAATAAAGAATATATACGATAGCTAAAGTCTAGTAAAAATATTGATTTTTAGATTTCATCCTGTGATTTTTGATGATGAATTCTCTAAAAAATTGACAGTAGAAATTACAGTAATTCTTTGATTTTAAAATATTTATAATAAACAAATTTTTGGTAATTATTTGTATTATAACAATAATCTCCAATTCTCTAATTTTTAGAATTATAAGTTCTATTTCTAAAATATCAATTAATATAAAATATAGTAATTATTTTATATTATAATAGAATAAAAACCCATTTATGATGGTAGTATATTATATGTGATTTAATAGACAAATGTTAATTTGTTTAATATCATAATGAATAGTATTTTAATTTATAGTGAAAATAGTAAAATCAACATACCAAGATCAATAAGTTATGAGCTCAACTATAGAAGATCTAAGTCTAAATGTTCATTAAATATAAAGCTATAGGAAAAATAAATATAAGAATGAAGTATAAATAAGAAAATCAAATACAAAATAATATATTTTTAGTTGTTTCCTTGTATAATATTAAGACAAATTTTTTAATCATTTTTAAATATGGTAAAAAATAATAAAAATAGAATTCGAAAATAAGAATAGTTAATATCTATCTTCTGATATATTGGCATTTTTGTTTAATTTTTTCTTTACTGTAATAGTTCTTGTTTCTTTATTCTATCTGACTTATGTCCCAAATACATGATTGCCAGTCCTCCAATAACCATTACCAATCCGATCAATCCTACTAATATTACAGATATTGACATTGTCGATACAATCCAAAGAAATCCTAATAAAACAATGATTATACCAAAGAAATATCCGGCAATTTTACTTATTAGACCCATGTCTAAATGTTTAACTTTTCAATTTTAAGGTTTTAGTTTAATTTTAAAAATTGATGTTAATAGTAGATTCTAGTTATTAATTTTTCTATTGTCTTTTTATTAAATTTAGTCAATAATAATGAAGTGGTAAAAACTAAAATTACTAAAAAATCAATAGTAGTCTTAATTATAACAGTGATTTATATTGTTTATCTAAAAAATTATGCTTTTTATCGGTAGATATAATTGCTTACTAAAACTTGTGGATATATAACTTACTAGATAGTTAGTTAGTATATTAGTAAACACTTACCAATTTATATAGACTTACATTAATATAGTTAATGTGATTAAATTGAAAACACAAACTAAAAATAATGAAAAATATCAAAGTAATAAATATAACACATTCATTTTACTAGAGGAATCTGATAAAGAGAAAATAGATGAAGATTCTATATCTATTGCTGATCTTCGAAAAACTGACATTGATATCCTAAAAATTCTGTCTGAGAATGAAGATGAAAACACTATTGCTATCTTTTCATTTAATGGATTTAAGATCAGATTGAATTTACATCAAGAAATTTTATCAAGATCTTTAAAACGATTAAAAGAATTAGGATTGATTTCTAAAACTAAATTAGGATATAAATCTACAAAAAATGGAAAGATAATTTTTTCAAAATTGAAAAAAATATCAAACCAAAAAAAAGGTGAACAAAAATATTATCAAATAATACAGATATCTGTTCCATTTATACTTCCCAATCAACAAATTGTTCAAAGTCTGTCAGGAAAATGGTTTAATAGCTTACGATGGATTGGAATGACTCAAAATGTCTCAGCATATCAATTAAAATGGAAAGATATTGAAGACTTTATTGAAATAGTAGTATATTTATCAAATAACAATATATCAATAGAAACAAATGATAACCCGTTGAAAATTTCCAAAGCATTCGGATATTCTACAAGAATTATCGAGGCAATCGGTAATGTAATAATGAAAAATAATTTGATTTTATTTCCCATACACAGCAATGATTTTGATCAAATAACTAATTAGTCGGAACCCGATTAATTACCATATTTTTATGTTATTTTCAATTTATATTTATATTTTGATTGGATATTGATTTGTAATTATATATTTATAGAATAAAGCTTTAATGGAATTTACCACAGGAACTATTTTTTGGTTGTATAGTGTCGGAAAAAACTTAAAATGCTGCAAAAATTTTTTATTAATGTTTAGGTTTTTAAATACTGACTTTATT
>DATFCH010000527.1:0-8486 GCA_035253345.1 Nitrososphaeraceae archaeon | reverse complement strand
AAGGTTATTTTAGGGCCATAATCCTCGTATATTGATTGCATCAACAACTCTGTTTATTGCCAATAAGGTTGCAGCTTTTCGCATGTCTACATTGTATTTTTTGTGAGTATCATAAACATCGAAGAATGATTTTGTTATATTTGTATCAAGTCTATTGTTAACTTCATCTTCTGTCCAGTATTCTCTTCTCAAATTCTGTAACCACTCGAAATATGATACAGTTACACCTCCTCCATTAGCGAGGACATCTGGAATAACTAGAATATCTTTTTTAAATAAAATGTCATCTGCCTCAGGAGTTGTAGGACCATTTGCAGCCTCTGCTATAATTCTTGTTTCTATTTTATCAGCGTTATTTTTCGTAATTTGGTTTTCCAGAGCTGCAGGAATAAGTATAGTACACTCAGTTTCAAGAAGTTCTTCATTAGAAATTGATTTAGAGTCTCTAAAACCTGTTACGCTACCGGTTTCTTTTTTAAATTTCATCAATGTATCAGCATCGAGACCATCTTTATTAGCTATTGCTCCTTGAGAGTCTGAAGCTGCTATCACTTTAGCACCTTGTTCTTCAACTAGTTTTGAAGCAAATTGTCCTGCATTGCCAAAACCTTGAACAACAATAGTTGCGCCTTTCAAATTGAGGTTTAATTTTTTAGCAGCTTCCCTTACAGTAAAAGCTAAACCCCTACCAGTTGCTTCATTTCTCCCTAATGAACCCCCAATTGATATTGGTTTTCCAGTAATTAACTCTGGTTGAACGTAATTACCTTTTAGAGCAGAATAGGTATCCATAATCCAAGCCATTTCTTTACCACCAGTATAAACATCAGGAGCAGGAATATCCTTATACGGACCAATGATATCCGATATAAGATATGCAAACCTCCTAGTCATTCTTTCTAATTCATTTTCTGACATCTCTTTGGGATTACAAATTATTCCGCCCTTCCCACCTCCATATGGAATATTAGCTATTGCACATTTCCATGTCATCCACATTGATAATGCTTTAACTTCCTCTAAGGAAACATTAGGATGATATCTAATTCCCCCTTTACATGGCCCTCTAGCATCATTGTGTTGTGACCTGAATCCAGTAAATACCTTTATCGAGCCATCATCCATTTTAGTTGGTATAGAAACAGTCAAAACTCTTTTTGGATGAGATAATATTTCAAACATTCCTTTATCTAGGTTTAAAATTTTTGATGATTCTTCTAGTTGTTTTAACGCCACTTCAAATGGGTTTATTTTTTCATTCAAATTAGATGAAGACATATATTTTTATCCATATTGTGTTGTATTATATTAGATAATAAATATATCTCTAGATTTTTTCTTTTTCCATTTTTTTTAAAATATTGAAACGAAGTTGCTCATCGTCAATATTTAAGTAATCAATATTAAGTGAGGATGCTATTTTTTCTAATTTTTCCCTTTCCGTTGATATTGGCCCTTGTATTATTTTACCAAAATGCAAATTGTTGTCACTATTATAACCAGCAAAGAAATCGTTATTACCTTTAATTTGATTTATTTCTTTTAGAAGATTGTGCTTCGAATTATTATATTCTTTAATTGCTTTACCTAAATGTCTTCCCATATTTGGAAGTTTCTTGGAGCCAAAAAGCAAAAAAATAGTAATTAAACCAATTATTATCCATTCAGATCCGCCTATACCCATTATTTATATTATAATTTCATGTACGTTATTATTAATAAAATTTTTTTCTATTTTATCCAAAATTTATGGTATACTGCAATATATTTCAAAGATTTGAAAAAAAATTATTATTAAATTGATTTTAAGTTAAAGTTTGGTCAAAGCACTTATATTCGTGCCAATCACCCATAATTTTACTTTATAATAAACATGAGGTTATGGAATTGCCTAATACTGGTATAGTAAAATATCACGTCAAATTAAGTTTCGAGGTAGATGGACTCGTAGAAAAAGCAGATATAATCGGTGCTATTTTCGGACAAACGGAAGGTCTATTAGGTCCTGAAATGAACCTTAATGAATTACAAAAAGTATCAAAGGTTGGTAGAATTGAGGTAAATGTGGATACAAAGTCTAATGTTGCAAAAGGCGATGCTCTAATTCCAATGAGTACAGACATTTCAACTGCCGCACTTATAGCAGCTGCAATAGAAAGTATTGATAAAGTAGGGCCATTTCAAGCACATTTCATCTTATCAGGAATTGATGATATACGCGCAATAAAGAAAAAAGTTATAGTCGATAGAGCAAAAAAAATCGTTCAAGAATGGGCAACAAAAACTATTAGCGAAGGTGAGGAGATGCTCAAAGATGTATATGATGCAAGTAAACCAGGGAAACTTACTACTTTTGGAAAGGGACAACTAGCCTGTGGAACAGGTGTATTTACTGCCGATTGGATTATTTTAGTAGAAGGTCGGGCTGATGTAATTAACCTTCTGAGGGCAGGATTTGACAACTCTATTGCTATAGAAGGCGCGAAAATTGATGAAAGTATTACTCACCTTACTGAAGGAAAAAAAATAATAGCTTTCCTCGATGGTGATAGAGCTGGTGATCTAATTTTAAAAGAATTACATGGTTTGGTTAAAATAAATAAAGTTTTTAGAGCACCCCAAGGAAGAGAAGTTGAAGAATGCACCCCACTAGAAATAACCGAGATCTTAAATAACGCATTAGATGATTCAAAAGATGCTTCTGACTTTTCGGTTAAAAAACAACAGTCGATAACACAATCTAGTAGAAAATACAATAAAAGCGAAAGGGAAAAAAGTACCTATCAACAGATACAGCCACATTATAACCAATTGGAAGCTTATCCGATCACTAAAGACGATAAAGAGTTACAACATGATAATGAATCAAAATCCGTAATTAAAAACCTATACTCTCAAATCAATGAAACTTTAGAAGCGATCATTTTGGATAATTCAATGAATACTATTATGAAGGTTCCTGTATCTGAGATTGTTAAAAAACTTTCAGATTCGTCTGGTGGTAAAATTTTAATACTCGACGGCATCGTTACTCAAAGATTAATTGATGCTTCCAATAAAGTAGGTATAGAGCAAATCATAGGACATAGATTAGCTGATATTAAACGTAATTCATCAATTAAAGTAAGCACATTCAATGAAATGGGCTTACCCTAATTATTTTTTTATGAATTCTATTAATTTTCAACATATATTAATTTTATCAGAATTATTATTGTGTGGTGCAAAAAATAATTTTATTGAGTTAACCACTAGTGAAATAGCCCAAAAAATTAAACGATCGCAACAATTAGCTTCAAAAGACTTGCTTGATTTGGATTTTTTAGGATATATAAAAAGAAATAAGAAGAATAAAAAATATGCTATAAAGGTTACAGAAAAAGGTTATCAAGAGGTATTTAACTTGTTTTTGATATTGAAGACTGCTTTAGAATCCTTTAAATACATTTTTGATTTTGAAGGGTATATTTTATCTGGTATGGGAGAAGGTGCATATTATATGTCTCTAAATGGATACAAAAAGCAATTTAAGGAAAAATTAGGTTATGAACCTTTTCCTGGCACACTTAACATTAAATTAAATTCTACATTATATATTGAGGCAAAAAAAGAGATGCTAAAATATCCATCTATCAAAATTGATGGATTTAGCGATCAAGCAAGGACCTTTGGCTGGGTCAAGTGTTATCCTGCTTATATTAATGATAGTACTAATGTTAACTCGTCAATTTTAATTTTAGAACGGACCCATTATGACGATTCTATAATGGAAATAATAGCACCATTTTCGGTTAAAGAACAATTTTCATTAAAAAATGGTGATTCTGTAAAATTGAAAGTTAAAATGAATTAACCAAAAAACAGCCCAAAATCATATTCTGTAGAATGAATCACCAAGACTTTGCTTTAGTGTTGAACTCTTTATGTTTGGAATTGGTGAATTCATTCTCAATATTCTAACATTAATGTTTCTTTTCTTACAATTTTCTGCAATGTATTTCTCTGTATGTGATTGATCATAACCTAATGCGATAATATCAGGTTTTACATATTCGACTGTATCAAATAATGACCCTTCTTTACCTATTAATGCTAAATCTACAAAACTTAATGAGGAAACCATTTCCTTTCTTAAATCTTCATTATGTAATATTATTCTGTTCTTTTTAATTTTTGTAGCTGTATATCCAGTTGCGATCACTACTACCAATAGATCTCCATGAGATTTTGCTGTTTTAAGTGTAAATAGATGACCAGGATGCAATATATCAAAAACACCGCCTACCAAAACTATTTTCAATATTTCTCTGCCTAATGTAGTGAGTATATATTGGCCATCGTTGTTTTTTTTTATGAACCCTAGATTAATTAATATTGGTATCCTTGTCTCAAAGAAATTCTTATCAATTTGATATTTTTCTTGTAAATAATCTAAAAATGATCTTGATGGCTCCAAATTATCTATGTAAAGAGCTTTAATTATAGCTTTATCTATTGTTTTCAATTTTCTCTTAAGATATTTGGTTATAATGATTCATAAATTATATATTCGTTTTATAGTTAAAAATTTTATACTTATGTATCGCTGTATGTTGAATTTTTAGTTTTTTATTATTATAATAATTATAAATTATTAATTTCATAAACAAACATTTACAAATAATAATCTGATAAATTTTTTTCTAATAAAATTTTTATAGGATTATTTTGACTTAATAATGAATTGGTCAAATTTTGTCCTGAATGTGGTGGAGAGTTAAAAATGGATACATCAACTAAAAACTTTATATGTAAAAGTTGTGGTCTCTATGCCTCCAGAGATAAAATTGAGGAATTAAAAGATAAATCACAGATTGATTCCTTTGATTCCAAAAAAAGGATGCATGATGATTATTTGGATTGGTGGCAATCCTCTAAAAAGGAAAAACGAAGAAATTAATAACTTGACTAGAAGAATTCTTTGGTTTTTTGATTGATTTCTTTATTTAAGGAGATCATCTGTTCTTCTTTCCTAGTTCTTAGAACTGTTATTAACTCCGTTTCTTTTATGTAATTAATTGATAATATTCTATTTACTATTGTATTCCGTAGATCATCTAAATTTTTGGATCTAATTTTAATCATCAAATCGAATTTATTATAGATCTCGTGTATTTCTAAAATTTCATCTATTTCAATGAGATTTTTTGTTGTTTCCTCTGTTCTTCCATTTTCTATTTTTAAATTTATAAATGCTAAATGATCATATCCAAGTAAGTCGTTATCTACAATTATAGTAAATTTTTTAATAATTCCTAACGTCAATAGTTTTTTTACTCTCGTGTGTATGGTTGCATCTGAAATTCCGATCTGCTTTGCTAATTCTACAAACGGCAAAGACGAATTCTTACTTAAAACATCCAAAATTCTACAGTTAACATAATCTAAAAAGTTCGGCTTAATATTCATGTTCTTCAGTAATACCTAATAAAATATAACAATATTAATCTGACATTTCTTAAATTTTTTAGTGAACATCGAAAGTCAAAATAGAAGGAGAAGGAGGATGTAAGTGGATAATAATATCTAGAACTACAGAAAGGCTATCTTTCTGGTTGGCAAAAAAATGGTAAAAATTTTAGTTTGTCAACGAAATAAAATGAATAATGGATCTAGTTGAATTAAATAATCTGATATAAATATTTAGATATATGCAAAATCAAATGATTTGTTCAAAGTGTCGAATTAAACCGAGTATATATTTTCGACAATATTCCGGGGAATATCTATGTAAGTTATGCTTTATATTTTCTATTGAAGAAAAAACATCTAGAACTATCTCAAAATTTTCCATGGTTAATTATGGAGATAAAATTGCAGTTGGCGTTTCAGGAGGTAAAGATAGTCTTTCATTATTATTAGTTTTAAAAAATCTTTTTGAAAGAAAAAAAACTAATGATCTAGTAGCAATTACAATAGATGAAGGAATTACAGGTTATAGAGATGAATCGCTACAAATTGTAAAAGAATTTTGTTCTAAATTGAATATTAAAAATGAAATTTTTAGTTATAAAGAATTGTTTGGAGTAGATATGGATGAATCAATGTCAATGCGCCCATCTAAAAAAATGACTTCTTGCTCTATTTGTGGGACGTTTAGGAGAAGAGCAATAGATATAGCGACAGATTATGTAGGGGCAAATGTTATAGCAACAGGTCATAATCTTGATGATCAACTTCAATCATTTATTATAAATGTTATTTCAGGAGACGTAAATAGAATTGGATGGACATATCCTGAACCTGTTTATTATGGTACAAAAAAAATAAAAAAAATAAAACCTTTTATAGAGATTTATGAAAGGGAAATAGTTTTTTATGCACTTCAACAAAATATACCATTTCAATCAGAACAATGTCCATACCAAGATGAAAGTATTAGGACCGAAATCAGGGAATTCTTTAATTCGTTAGAGGAAAATAGATCTGGTATAAAATATAATGCTTATAATTCTATTTTGAAAATATCCAAAATATTGAAAGCTAATGATAATTCGTTGAAAAATAGATGTAATAAATGTGGATATGAGTCTACAGGATCTATTTGTTCAGTTTGCAATAATCTAAATGTTTTGAATTAATAATTAGTAATGGCTCGGAAATATTATCAGGTTATGGAGAAAATCTTGAAGGTTCAAGAGTGAGCAATCTTAGATGATCTATGTGGACATCATATGCTACCAAAATAAGAGTAAATATTATCTAATCTTGCTTGGATATTTCCATTCGTGTCTATTGAGAATTAAATCATACTTTGAAATATGACATTCAAATAAAAATTTTAAAAAATTTAGTAAAAATTCAATTTTAAAACTATGATATTGAAAAAGTCAATGATGCAAACTACCTAAATTGTGTCTTTGAAATGACATATTTATTTTATAGATTTTCAAAAGTTTTCATCATTTTAACATACAAATTGACTCTTCTAAAAAATATACAATTCTCAATTTAAAAATTAAATCATCTAAATATTTCCCCAATTTCATTTTCATAGCCAATGGCGTATCCTTAAGAAATCATCTATTGGCTCATTTTTAAGAATTTTAATTAGTGCTTCAGCTTGTGGAACAGAAAGTAATGGTTTACTAAAATGATTATCTATAGCTATTCTTGGACATGCAACTTGAATGAAAGCATCAATTCCTTTGAAATTTCTTAATCTCTCTTCAGTAATTTCTGTTAAAGCAAATAATTGTATTTCTTTTTCTAATGCTTCTAATGTTTTTTTTAATTTAAGGGCTTTTATCTTTGCAAATTGTCCTTCCTTTAATCCTATGATTATCCCAATTTTTTCTGCTTCTTGTGCTTTATAAATTGAAAGTATGGCTTTTTTTTCCATGGTTCTTGCGTTATCATTTACTTGGTGAAATTCATTAAAATAAGGATCCAACATAAATGTGGGTTTTTCAGTTGCCATTGCAATACTGACAGAATGAAACATACTTTGACCTAAAAAAATGTAGGCATCAACTATTCTTTGTATATCGTATGCTGGATAAAATTCGCAACCAAAAACTTGTCCGTCATTTAATTGTCCTTTTCCATCGCCAATTATTATTTTAAAACCGTAATTTTCAAGAATTTTTTTTGAAGGCTGAAGTTGATTTAAATGTTGGCTATCTGTCAGGAGACTTAGTGTTTTATACTCCAAATTTTCTCTAGTTATTTCTTCTGCAAATTTTTTTACAATATTATCGAATTTAACATCATCATAGGCATTTATCATAATTACTTTTTTATCCATAGTTTCCATAGAAATCGTATGGCCTATGTTAAATAACAGATCAGCACCCAATTTATCTGCAGCATGAGTATTAAGATCACAAGATCCCCAACATGTGTCGCCTATCACATAGGCTGGAATATCAAATAAATTCATAATTTTTTTACATGTTTCTTGAATCTTTGGAAATAATGCCTCTGGACCGTTTAGAGCTACTGCTAAAGGTTTTCTTTTTTTGATTACTTCAAAGATTTTATCTTCATCGATGGAAATCAATTCACCATCTCTCTCTACCCTTCATAATAATCACTCCAATATTATTTTTCCAGATATAAAATTTTCAATTTACTATAAATAGCTATGACAATAATAATATTGATACTATATTGAAATGAAGAATGACAAAAATCGGAGATGTTTATGTTGGTAAAGGTTCAATCAAAATACTAGGAATAATTAATGTTAGTCCTGAATCTTTTTATAAAAATTCAGTTAAAACAAGTGTATATGAACTTGCTGCATATGCAAAAAAACTAGAAAATGATGGAGCAAATGTCATTGATATAGGTGCAATGTCAACCGCTCCGTATTTAAAGACAATGATTTCAGTAGATGAAGAAGTATTAAGAATAAAAAAGGCAATTAAGATAGTAACAGAAAATTGTAATCTGCCAGTATCTGTAGATACACCTAGATCAATTGTTGCGGAAGAAGCGATAAA
>DATFCH010000526.1:0-6158 GCA_035253345.1 Nitrososphaeraceae archaeon | reverse complement strand
ATGGCCCACAAGATATATTGCAAAAGAAGAAGAATTATGTGACTTTTCTAAGAAGATAAAAAGCCAATTAGATGGCCTAGCTATTTTAGATTGATTAGTATAGTATATTCTTTTTTCTATAAAAAATTACATTTCTCTATTATTTGTTATCTAATTTAAGAATATAAATATTTTTCCTATAAAATCAATCTATCGTTTTAGTTTAATTTCTTTCATTCCTCCCATGTAGTTTTGTAAAATTTCTGGAATGAGTACTCCATTAGGTGTTTGATAGTTTTCTAAAATTGCAACCAGTGTTCTTTGGGTTGCTACTAATGTACTATTTAAAGTATATACTAGTTTTGTTTCTTCATTAGGTTTGTCTCTGAATTTAATTCTTAATCTTCTAGCCTGATAATCGATACAGTTTGAACAAGAAACTATCTCCCTATATTGTTTTTGTGCTGGGATCCATGCCTCAATATCATAGGTTTTAGCTGAAATTTTACCTACATCAGCAGAACATAATAAAACTACTCTATAGGGTATTTCAAGTTTTTTATAAAACTCTTCTGCAATGTTTAGCATTCTTTCATGTTCTCTCCATGAATCTTCTGGCCGTGAATATACAAACTGTTCAACTTTATCAAAATGATGAACCCTAAAAATTCCCTTCATATCTTTTCCATGAGCTCCTGCTTCTTTTCTAAAACATGGACTAAATCCTGCGTATCGTAGAGGTAATTTTGAACCTTCTAATATTTCATCCATGTGCATTGCGGCCATTGCATGTTCAGAAGTGCCGATCATAAATAGATCATCCTCCTGAACTTTGTATATTACATTTATAAAATCTTCTAAAATTACTGCTCCTTCCATTGCATTTTTTCTAATCATATAAGGTGGTTGTAATAATGTATATCCTTTCTCACTAAGAAAATCAAGAGAAAAACTTATTATTGCGTGATTTAGCTTTACTAAATCATTTTTTAAAAAATAAAATCGTGACCCGGAAATCTTTGCAGCTTTTTCAATATCGATCAAGTCAAGGCTTTCACCAATGTCAATATGATTTCTTGTTATATGATCGAATTGTTTGATTGTTCCATGAGTTCTAATTACAATATTATCTGTTTCATCTTTTCCGGCTGGTACGGAATCATGTAAAAAATTTGGTAGCAACATCATTAAATTATTAAATTTTAAATTATTTTCAGAGATATTTTCTTCCAATGTTTTAATTATTTCCCCAATTTCTTTCATTTCTTTTACAAAAATTGAAAAGTCTTCCTTTTCTTTTTTTTTCATGGCTATGGCATTAGCGATTTTATTTTTTTTGTGTCTCTCTAATTGTAGATCTGCTATTAATTCTCGACGTCTCTTATCTAGATTTATTAATTCATTTAATGGAAACTTGTTATTTCTTTTTTCTAACATATCTATAATTTTGTCTAAATTATCTCTTAGATTTTTTGGATCAATCATGGTTTATCACTTTTCTAGCAAGATGAATATGACGTAATATTTCATCTATGGTATTTATCATAGTATCAATTTTATTTGATGATGTATTAATTATCAAAGATTTATCATTTACTAACATTTCCATAGAAAATTCATCGGGAAAGTCTATATTATCTGGTAATAACGTATTCGCAATAGAATCTCTTTCCTTTACTTTTGAAAACTCTATTTCAATATTTACAGATATTTTACAATTGAGGTTATTTTCTTCCATATTTTAAAATTTCTTTCCTTATAATTGATGTGACTTCTTCAATATTTGAATAAGATACTTTTAGTGTATATACATTAGAAATATTACTTTCAATCTGTGAGATAATATCTGGATATTGTTTTAATATGGAATTTATATCAAATTCTAAATCGCAGTTATCACCTTTTATACTATAAAACTTGTAATTATTATCATTTGATAATGTTTTTAAAAAAAACCATTTCTTTCTTAGAGTGATTGATTCACTTAAAAATTGGATCGTTTCTTTTACATTGTCATCTGCTAATATACCTTCACCATTAATAAATACAAAAAAACCATTATCAATCAATCGCCATTTCTCATTAAATATTCTTTCGAGTAAACTAATAATATTATATTTATAACTAATAGTCAATTGTTCAGCTTCTATTAATGTATTGTCTCTTTCTCCCATGCATATCCCAACAGATAACTTAGATTTCATATTTCTTATACAAGCATCAATTACAAATGCAAATTCTCTTCCATCATGTAATATACTATTACGGTCTTCTTTTACAAATTCAAATAGTTGACATATAAGATCATTTGAAATATTTTCAATAATCTCTTTATTTCTATTATTTTTACTAGAAAGAAAAATAAATTTAGTGATTGCATCTAGAATAATATTTTTTTCTTCTTCAGAAAGATCTGCAAAGGTTCTAAATTTCCCATTCTTATGAGTATTAATTCCTGAATTTTTTAAAATTTTATAGCAATTTTCTTTGTTCCATGTGACACCTTCTATATATGGCGAAATATTATAAGATATTGCTTCATGTATAGGTTTATGTCCAATACTGTTAAAAACTAAATCCGTCTTGATATTTACAATTCCTATTGATGATGCAATTGCTGCAATTTCAGAATTTAGTCCAATTAGTGACTTTTTTATTCCAATATCTTGTTTTTCTGCTAACGCAGAAACTATAGCTAATAGCGATAATTTTTTGTTTCCTTTATTTAATTTTTCAGCTAACAAATAGGCTAATCCTCCTGACGATATTTCCGTTTTTCCGTCTATTCCATAAATGTATGGATTAAGTAAATATTGGTCGTATTCCTTTATATTTTGAAATGTCCTATTATGATCTATAATTAAGAACTTATTATTTAAATTCTTAATTTTTCCGTAATCTTCTATATCTAAATCTATAAAAATGTTAAAATCATGATCTTCAGAAATTATTCTAGCAATCGTATCAGGGTCCAGATTATCAATTGTTCTAAAAGTAAATCTTGAATCTAATTTTAACAATGCAGTAGATATAATAGCTCCAGCAACTAACCCATCACAATTTCTTCTAGAGATTAAAAAAATATCTTTATCTATATTTGAATATATCCTTTCACCATTGAATTTAAGAGCAAGTTCAAGCTCTTTTTTAACCATTATTATTATTTATTCTAATTGTGCTATTACTGCAGAATATTTCCAATTTGAAGGAATTTTTCCATTATTTTTGTAATATCTAGAAATTCGATGTATTTTTGATTCAATTAATTCCAACGAGCGAACATTTCTGTGATCACTATTATGAATTTTTAAATGTTTTTGGAGACCTAATGCTTTCTGTACTAGTTTGTTCAAATCTTCTGGCATAGCAGAATTGACGTTATTATCTGATAGAACTGTTGTTATGGACTTGCCTAATATTGGTTTGACAAGAGGAATTGCATATTCGTCTCTGAGTTTTAATCCAATTTCACTGGGTGATAATCCATCATTAGATAATTTTACAATAAGTTCTGCTATTTCCTTTGGTTTTTGATTAATCCAATTAGGAATATCTTTAGTAGCTGGTCTAATCGAATGAGATTTGCCATGAGTATGAGCATGAGTTCTAGCCATATTGATATTAATTTTTTTGTATATCTTAAATGTTACTTAATTTTAACATTTAGTATGATAAAAGTTAAATAATTGAATTTGAATGGTAAGATCAGGATGAATAAGTTAAATATCTTGATACTGACTGGAATAGTAATGATCCTTGGCACCACTCTCCTAGAATTTCAATCAGCTGTAGCACAATATGGTGGTGGAGCACAAGTGGGTGGTTCATCATTAGAAGAACAATTAAAGTTAGCACAAGAAAAACTTTCAAGTGCTGGACAACAAGGAGCCTATGGTTCAGGAACTTCAATGCTATCTGGAAATATTGATCAAACCGTCATCTTTATAATAATACTCGTGGCAATATTTGGTGGCGTTGCAGCAGCATTCTTCATAGCAAGTAGAAGTAGGCAGAGACAACCAGCCAGATAATAACAATTTTTTTTTATTTTATAACTTAAATTATTTTTATACATAATTAAAATTAAAATTAAAATATTTAAGTTTCATATACCTATTTTTAATATTTAGTAATTTTACCAAGTAATTTTACCAAATTAATGTTTTTGATAATATACCAAAATGTATATATCACAGCCGTTGATTGCTATATGATATGGTAGTGGGTGCTATCACCAATCTCAGTGCAATGCTTAGTAACGGATTTCACAATCTAGTTCAACAGATAGGTCCGAACTATGATCCATTATTCTACGACGTTATGGTGTATATATTCGGTACAATATTGTTTGCGGTCTTCCTTCTTGCAGTAATTTCATTCTGGCTAAGAAGAAAAGGACTCGGCGGAGCTTCTGCAAAGGAACGTTGGACACAAGAATTAGAGAAATACTTTGAAAGAGAACAGATTGGTTTAATTCCAGACGAAAAACATCACTGGTAAACCATCATTATAATGATGGTTTGTTTCACAAACAAACCATGTTTAATCTTTTTTTATTTATTTTTATTTTTTTAAATGACTATTTTATATTCTAAAAAAATTCAATAACACAAAGAACTTAGGTAGATATTAAATGAACAATTACAATGTATATGAATGACTTAAGAATTGTTAGATAAGTGGTTTAAAGTTAAGAAATTAATTATCAAAAATAAAAAAAATGTAGGTTATATTAATTAAATAACTTGCCACGGTCTAGTAGCAAAAGTTACTCCAAGTCCAGCGCCAATCAGTATTACTTGATACCACACATTTTCCCATGGTATTGGCTTTAATATTGCTTCACCAGTTACTTGAACTGTTTGACCAGGACCTAAACCTGGACCTACTGTTGCAACGTTAAGCTGGGTATGTACATGATATACTCCTGGCTCTAGAGCTTTTGCAGATATTGTGTATGGAATTGAAGCTTGTGGTTGAATCTCAAATACATTACCTGGTGGATCCCTAGAAGTAAATTCCCATCTATTGCCAGCATTTGTAGATTCACTAAAGAGAGAAAGCCATGCTCTTAGTGGTCTATTAACAAGACTTTGTAAGGTACCGGTTACTGTTAATTCTTCTCCTGTTTGTAGTGTTTGTGCTGAAAATGCTTCGTCTTGGATTCTTACGAATCTACTTTGAAGTTGTGCCTGAACACCATGACCTTCAGCATCCTTAATTGGAATAAGAGTTACCGCAGTGGACATCACAATAACTATAGCTATAGTTACCGCTAATGCACTTTTTATCATATTATAATAGGGAAGGTGAAGTACATGGATATATGTTTTGCTGTTTTTTAATTGTCTCTTTTTTAAAATCTTTGATCTTAAAAATTATTACGAATAATTTCGAAAAAATGATCAGGATTCAATAATTATTGGCTAACATTATAATAACGAATAGCAAAATTTAAAAAGGCATATTGAGACATTATATTAAATGACTTTACCAAAAGGATATAGTAGCGGTGGAAGAAAAGTTGATGGTGGAAATCGTGACGAAATAGAACGTATGATAGGTCGCAGAGTTGAGCACATGAATGGAGTTTATGTTCTTGGAGCCATCTTATGTTTGATTGGAACTTGGGGTGGTATATACGTGGGTGTGACTGTTTATCCGTGGGCTTATCCATTACCTAGTGGGATATATGCAGGATCTGTACTCACTGTCATAATATCGTTAGGATTAATATTTATCGTAAAAATAGCAAACGAAAAACCGGTACGTCCATAAATCTTTTTTTATTATTTATTAAAATTTTTTTTATTATTTATTAAAATTGTTATTTTAGTTACATTATATTATGAAAACAAATTATTTCAATAAAAAAATAAAATTTTATATACAACATTCAAGCGTAGGTTGTTAATGGTCTGGCTACGACGTACAACGCACTATCTATTTATAGTAGTCGTTGCTGTTAACAGTACATTATTAACTATCAATGCTGGTGACTATATCTTCTATACTGATTGGGCTTGGACTTCATTTGTAGTATTTTCAATTTCGCAGTCTACTATGCTTGTGGTAGGAGCGATTTATTATATGCTCTTCACAGGAGTTCCAGGTACAGCTACGTATTATGCAACAATTATGACGATATATACATGGGTTGCAAAAGGTGCATGGTTTGC
>DATFCH010000525.1:0-2727 GCA_035253345.1 Nitrososphaeraceae archaeon | reverse complement strand
ATTTCATTGTCTATAAAATATTATACATTATATCTAATATTATATAAGCAATAGTTAAGTTAATTTATAAAGAAGTAGATAAAAATGTCTTCTATTATAAAAGATAAAAATATATTAATAGTAGATGATGAACGAAATATTAATTTTACAATAAAGAGCATTTTAGAAGATAGCGTGTTTAAAGTTTATGTATTTAATGATTCTGTTTTAGCCTTGGGTAATTATCAAACCAATTTTTATGATCTATAATTCTTGATAAAAAGATGCTAAAAATGGATGGATTTGAGTTATATAATAAATTAAGACAACGAGATCATAAAGTAAATTTGTTTTCTAACTGCAAGTGATGTGTTTGAGAAATTTAGAAAAGATCAATATGAATGTGATAGAATAATTGGTGAAAATTACTTTATTCAAAAACTAAGTATAATTGATAATCTAATTAAGCATCTAACTAGAATATTGAATAATAAAAGTAAAATTACTCCTCGAAAAGAATGACCACTAAAAGAAACTGTTGGAAAGATGGAAGAAGTAAATCGATAACCATTAGACATTCATAATATTTACAACAAATTGCTGAAAATCAACAAATTTCTTTTTCATCGGCTGATTATTAAATTAATGATTAGTGAAAAAATATGATTTTTTATATAAAAACAGTATTAGCATTACTAAATGTAATGTTGAATTAAAAGATCAAAGATGTTCATCAAATTATTTAGATGAATAAAAAGATTTTCCACATAATAGTATTCCTTTTTATCTACATTTTGTTTGAACATACAGTTTATTAGAATACATTATATATACGCATTAAAAAAACTTGATCAAAAATATCATTTATTGATATTTATTAAGATATTTAATTATTCGAAAAGTACATTTATTTCATTTAATTGATTATACCTGTAATAAAAGTTCTATTTAGGTAACGGTTCGAATTCGAATCACTCTCCATGCTTATCTTCTTGGTATACAATGATTTATCTAAAGATACTGTTATTACATATCAAAATTAAATATTTAATAGATAGGTCTTGAATAAATAAAGTTAAATTAAATATTGGTTGTATTATTGAATATTTATTATTCCTGTTTTTGCAAGTTCAGCTCCTATACCATATCCTACTAATGCTATTCCTGTCCCTAGTCCCGCCATTTCTATTCCTCCCTTAATCAAATTTTTCTTTGCCATACGAGCCTTTAATGCACCGACTATAAAAGAAGAAAGAACACTAATGGCGATAGCTATTCCAATTGCAGTTATCGAAGATATAATTCCAGTCTTGACAGCAAAATAAGGAAGAATGGGTAAGATTCCACCTAATAGAAAAGCTCCAAACATAACAAATGCTCCTTTCAATGGATTGCCAAGAATATCAAGATTAAGTCCTAGTTCTTCAGTCAACATTGTCTTGAGCCATATATCTTTATTGGATGTTATTTTTTCTACAATTTTCTCTAGCAATTCTCCTTCAAATCCTTTAGCACGATAAATATTTTCGATCTCTTTTCTTTCTTCGATTGGCATGTTTTGTATCTCAAACTCTTCACGTTTTATTTCTGACTCTAATATTTCCCGTTGAGACTTTACTGCTAGATAATTTTGGACCGCCATTGCTTTTGCTCCAGTAAACATCCCTATTAGTGAAGCAAGAATAACAACATCAGCTGTTATTAAAGCTCCCCCTACTCCGGCAACAATTCCTAGAGAAGTATTTATACCATCTCCAAATCCAAATACAATATCTCTTATATGATTACTTTCTTTAATATGCGGTTCTACATGATGAATATGATTAATCATTATCCATATAATAATTTCTGTGATATTAAATATAACTAGTAAAAACTTGTGATAATTTGCAATAAAAAGCTGAAATTATTATTATAATAATAGCAATTATATAAATTGTAAGTGTTAGAAGCAAGGAAACATAATCTTAAAGATTATATCTATATTATGATATTTTCGTCATACTCTATATGATAACATATCAATATGTCAGCCAGAAAAAATTTTGTAATATTTTTGTATTAATAATTATATCATTGTAAAAAGAGAATTTGCTGCCACAATTCATGTATATGTAATTTATATTAGATAAAAATACAAATGTATATTAAATTTTTGATAATACAATTTTACTATAATACCAATTAGATAAAACATATTATAATGTTAGTTTTGAATAGAATAATATTGTTGATTGTTATGTTATAAGTATAAATAAATAATCTTATAAGATGACACAAATACTATATAAAAGTTAAATTAATTGGTAATAGTCTTCTGTTAAAAAAACCAGAGAGTAGCCGCAAATTAAAACAGAAGGTATGCGAGTGATACGGATTGATTATGATATCTATGATATCGAAAAATAAAAAATTTGTCTGAATTTTTAAATTATTACTATATTTGTAACTCAAAATCATTTAGTAACATTATTTATGGCTCTAATTTAAGATATTATTCACCTCCTCTTCTTGTAGATGAATAATAAATTCATCTTTGTATATCGTATCGTTGTACATTGAAACAAAGAATTGTATCCAGTTATATACATGAAATAGATTACATCATTTATCTTTACGTATGCATGGATAATAGTCATCAAAAGATTCAGTTCTATCCTTGAAATATTGGTTAACTCTTTCCATCATACTTTTCTCTATTGATGAATGTAAATAATGTTTTAATCCAATTACATTACATGCTTGCTC
>DATFCH010000524.1:0-4607 GCA_035253345.1 Nitrososphaeraceae archaeon | reverse complement strand
ATTGTTAAAAGGATCACTAATAAGAGTAATGTCCAAAAAAAGTAACAAAATACTTATGCAATACAGAAAAATTATTCCAAACATAAAAGAATTTATATAATCAGCAGGAAATTGTTAGTTTATTTCTCTATTATATATATTTTCAGGAAATGCTAGTTCAAATTTGTAAAATTAAAAATATTTCGTTATATTATTTTTAATAGATATACACAGTTAAATATTCTGGTTTACTTCATGTTTTTGAATGTGGCACTTTTTGCTACAGAAATAGTCAACAAATATATAACATAGTATTGGTTTTTTCTGAATACCTTTCCCACATGTATCACAATAACATAGTGAATTGCTAACCAACACTTTTCCCATTCTATTATTTTGATTTGAAGATGATGAGTTGATTTTATTTTTTTTTGTTCTGTTTAAATATTTCATTGGTTATACTGGTATTAATACCTTTATCTAACTATATAAGTTTCATTTAATTTTTTTCAGTATTATATACTATAACTTAAAATAATATATTACATCTGTTGTATCCATTTTCAAGCCAAATTTTTTTTATTTTATTATTCATCATGAGAATTAGGTATAGTGCAAGTAGATACAAATGAAGCTTAATTTCTTTTCAGATATACTATATACAAAACTCTATTGCAATTCTTAGAAGGTTAACTGCTAACATTTGAATCTCAAATGACTAAGCCTATAACCCCACTTATAAATACATAATTGAGATACCTAACGATAGTATTCCTATTGTAACAAGAAATATTCTTGACCATTTTGAAGTTTGTTTATTGGTAACTCTTATGAATTAATCTTGCAATTCATTCCAAAAATAACATATTTAATATCTTGAATGGATATACAAAATTTATATAAAAGATTATTGTTTTTCAAAATAACAGCAAAATAATCTATAAACCAGTAAATAAAATAATAGGCTTAGTTCCATAGATAGACCTATTCCAATTACCAAGATAATATTCTCAGTTTGAAATAATATTCAACTTTAATGTGTAAGATGGTTTCTAATGGTAAAAAGTGCAGCATGTTTTGCTGCTAATTCCGCATTTTGTTTACTAATATTATCACTTCCAATTATGAGTACATCATTATCTTCAGGTTGCAGATTTTCAACTAGTATTTTGTGTATATTTAATTCATTTTCTAGTGCGTTATAATTAGTTCCTGGAATTAAAAATCTGTTTTCTATGAATATCAATGTTGTAGCACCAGCAGCACCGGATTTAATAGCTACATCTCTTTGTTCTATTCCTGAATGAATTGAATTAGCAATATCTTTTACTAAAACTACATAATTAAATTTACCAACTGTTATGGAGCTTTCTGGAAGTACAGTTTCTTTTGGAATTTGTAATGATATTTGTGAAATTAATTTTTCTCCTTTTTGAGTTAGAATTGTCCCTGCGTTACTTGTCTTTATCAAATCCATTGTTTTCAAATGCTTAATTAATGTCTTGATAGAACCTCCACCCAAAGATAATTTATTTTCAAGCAAATATCTGCTTACATGCCCATTAACTTTTGCGAGTTGTAAAGCTTTGAAAATATGCCCTATATTAAACGAGAGCTGTTTGGGTGATGATTGAGAATGATGAGAAACTTTTTCTAGAAGGTAAATATAAGTATGCATTGCTATTTCTAATGTTAATAATTTGTCTTCGCGATATGTAAACGTATTCATAATTAAACATGGTATATAGTTATACATCAAATTAAAAAGATCATCTAATTTATTCAATAAAAGTAAAACTTTTTTGAAAAAAGTGCAATCTTATTTCCAATTAAACACTTTGAATTCTTTGTTTATGGAATTATTTTGATGATATTTTTTTTATTGTTGCATGAAAAATATTGATGCGAACAAATCTCTCATTAGAAGAATATGGATTTTTAATCTTATGTTCAGCTTATAAACTATGTCATTGTCTCCATATCAATTATCCGTATCAATAACTAACAGTATTTTTGAATTACCAAGTTTGTGATCGTATTTTAGTGGAGATAAAACTCATTCTTCATTCTTCATTCCTATTATTATCGATAAGTACTCTGAGAAATGTTATGATCCTTAAAAAACTTTCATAGGTAAATTCTCATCCCTGTGAATTTTATACAAGGAAAATTATATCATATTGTATAAATCGGATGGTATTTTTTTATTATTCCTTGTAGTATCACTTTTAACCCTTTTTTTTAATTTTTGTTAGTCAATGATCCGTTTTTGTAATTAACAAAGTCTTATGAGATATACAGATGGCTACATAAAAAAAATTGATATAGCTGATGATAATATATAAAAATTTCAAAATATAAGTCATTATATATTTCAGGAAAGTTAACATTAATTCTAGGAATATTCCCTAAATATGGAGTATAGATATAGACATAAATATTTTAAATTAATTGTACCTTTGTTTATATAACGGTAATTTATTGGTTAGATTATCCAAAATTAATACAATATTTCTAACTACACTGTTTAACTACCAAAGCTAATCTACAAATAAAATCTAATCCTCCTCCAAGTTACAACTCTTATTAAATGTCTGTGATTGATTAGCCTGTTGGATAGTTTGTACAATAAGTTTATAAGCTATTAATACTTTGTTGTATAAATAATAATGTCAATTCGCAAACAATTACAAATTTCTAATACTAAAGTACCTAAACCTGCTATAGGATTATTAATATTTATTTTCCTTTTTGGATTGTTTATTGTAGGATATGATCAAGGTCATCTCTTTAGTCTTGTACAAGGACAAGAAGCTTATGACAATCTTTGGATTCACGAATTCTCTCATGATATGAGACACGCTGCAGGATTTCCTTGTCATTAAATGCTGAATTGTGATTTTGGTGATATTTTGTGGATAGTTTAACTTTTCTTGTTGTTGCTTTAATTTCTGGTGCTATTGCTGGAACAGTTTTAGGACTAGTAAATCTGGTATTGGTAGAACCATATTTAGACAAAGCGATTGGGATTGAAGTGCAGAATGCAATTAACGAAGGTGAACAGGTAGATAAAATAGAGCATGTCAATTACCGATTCTGGCAAAAAGGAGGAGAAATTGTTGCTGGAACAATTTTGGGAATGTCTTTTGGAGCTTTATTAGGGATAGTATTTGCATTTGGTAGGAAAATCATTCCTGGTTCAAATGTAAAAAAAGCTCTCGTATTATCTGGAGTAATATGGCTGGTTGTTTTTATGATTCCGGCCATCAAATATCCCGCAAATCCTCCCACTATAGGAGACCCAGATACAATAGAATACAGAGATTCATTATTTGTTTCTTTTATTTTGATTTCAGGTTTCGCCGCATTAGGACTTGCCATACTTTACTCAAAATGGAATTCAAAAGCCTCATTAAAATTCATGGTAGTATCTGTAATCTATACAGTAGTAATGGTTGGAGCATTCATCGCAGTTCCTTCTAATCCTGATAAAATAACTGCTCCAATGGACCTGGTAAATGGATTCAGAATCATGACTATAACGACGATGACTATGTTCTGGATTATATTGGGAATAACATTTGGGTTGTTATGGGAAAGATTGAAACCTAACGAAAGAACCGAATTTAGAACTGCCTAGTAGACAAGGGGCTTTCAAAATGGGTAATTTCAAAATTTTTGATCTAGACATTTGCATGTCTAAAATCTCTAAATCGAAGTACTTTATGGATATTCTGAATACTCATACCATGGAAGTTGGTATAATAAAATTAAGTAAAAATCAGAAAGATTCTCAACAACCACATGAGTCAGATGAAATTTATTATGTTATAAGCGGAAATGGAAAAATAGTAATAAATAAGAATGAATACGATGTTAAGCCAGGAAATATAATCTATATTCCAAAAAATACTTCGCACCATTTTCAAACAATTAATGAGAATGAATTAATTATTCTATATATTATTGCATAAAATGTTTACCTTTAGATTTTATCGAATTTGATAAATACAGTTAATTATTTTATCGATCGAATGTATTGTTTAGATATTAAAAAATAGATCTTTTATAAAAAATACTGCGAATCTTATCTTAAAGAAGGCGGTATTAATGGATTTGTATATTTTTAGTGTTCAGAAAGATCTTGAATTGCAATCTCTGTAATGCTATCCAATTCTGATCGAACTAAAGAAATCTCATGTATAATTTCTTGATAACTCTTATCTTGAGTAATCCTTTTTCTAATATTACTCGATTAGCCTCGATTTTTCGCTAGTTTTTCTTCGATCTGGCATTTTAGGATGAACTATACTTAATACTTCTGTTTCAAATCATTAACCGTTTTTTACTGCATTAAAACAAAGGAGATTTGTATATTTTGTGTAGATAATTGATAAACATGGATTTATAGTATAGTATTATAATGTAATTCATCATTCTGGATATACTATTAAAATAAAATGATATAGTAAAACTGGACGTTGAATTGTCTAATAATAAGTGAACAATTGCTAATTTTAAAATAAATCAATAATATTATTTAAAAAATACTAAACCTTTCTCACTAGTGGTATCAAGTTTATAAAAAATCAGTCAAATCTTAAAACCTAAAAAAATTTTTGATTAGG
>DATFCH010000523.1:0-3167 GCA_035253345.1 Nitrososphaeraceae archaeon | reverse complement strand
GGCATAATGCCATAGGAAATAATTTTCTCAGTAGTAGCATCTCCTACTGTTATAATAATGGTAGTTTCTTTAATTAAATTTACAATTTTCTCTTTTGAAATATTTTTTTGATTTATTAAAGTACCAAATGGCTTTTTTAATAGATTAATATGCTCGTCTTTAAGAGGCATTTTTTCTATTGTTTTTAATTATTTTCTTGAGAATTTTTTTCAGTGTTTTCAGATTTTTCTTGTTCCTGCATTTCTAAAGCCAAAACACTTACTCTACCTGCGACAAGTTTTGCGATTTTTAAGAAAGATTTTGTTTGTACAGATTCTGGATCTGACACAATAATCGGTTTTCCAGATTCACTTCCTTGCATAATTTGCGGATTTAAAGGAATGTCTCCTATATATGGAATATTGAATTGTTCACTTATTTTTTGTCCTGCACCTTGTCCAAAAATCTGAATTTTTTCATTGCATTTAGGACATTGTAAATAACTCATATTTTCAATTACTCCTATTATTGGTACATTTAATTTGTTAAACATGCCAATTGCTTTGACTGCTACGTTCATAGCAACCTCTTGAGGTGTTGTAACAACCAATATTCCAGTTATTGGAATGGTTTGTGCGATAGTCAATGGAGCATCTCCTGTACCTGGTGGTAAATCAATAATTAAATAATCAAGGTCACTCCAATTTACATCGGTCAAAAATTGTTTGATAATTCCAGAAATTATTGGTCCTCGGTAAATACCTGCTTGTTGAGATTGTTCATAAAAAAAACCCATTGAAATAATTTTGACTCCTTCTGCTATTGGAGGTTGAATTTTATTTTCTACTACTTGTGGAGATTCTCTCAGTCCTAGCATTAAAGGTACGCTTGGACCATAAATATCTGCATCTAACAACCCAACTTTGGCGCCAGTTTTTGCTAAAGATATTGCAAGGTTGACTGAAACTGTTGTTTTTCCAACACCACCTTTACCACTTGCAACTGCAATGATATTTTTTACTCCAGGTAATAATTCATCTAAAGAAATTGATCTTCCTTCTACTACTTTAGCAGTAACTTTAAGATCCAAGTCCTTAATACCTAAATTTGAAATTGTATTTCTTACATCTTGTTCAATTTCACTATTGAATGGGCACGCAGGAGTAGTTAATTCTAATGTAAATGATATTTTATCATTGTTAATCGCCATATCTTTTATCATACCCATAGAGACAATATCCTTATGTAATTCAGGATCTACTACTTTTTTTAAAGAAGATAATACTTGATCAACCGTAACCATCGAAAAAACCTGTCCTTTAACAATATTTAAATATTCATTTTATTCTAGTTACAAATTTATTTTTAATATCGTTTTAGTAATTGTTCTACTCATACATAAACCAAAGGTTCATAAATTGATATATTATATCCTATCTCGTCCAACATGTTTTATATAGCTTCTATGACTGATATCGTCAGAATTCCTCCTAGTAGACTTACAAATTCATTAAAAAATACTGCAATAGGGATTCTTAAAGAGAAATATGAAAGTATGATAAATTCTGAGTTGGGTTATGTTATAATGATTATTGATGCGAAGGTAGACTCAGTAGGTAAATTAGTTACTGGCGATGGAGCAACCTATCATAAAGTCACCTTTAAAGCATTGACTTTTTTTCCAAAAATTCAAGAAATTATCGAAGGAGAAATTATAGAAATTACGGATTTCGGAGCATTCGTTAGAATAGGACCAACGGATGCCCTTTTGCATCTTTCTCAAATAACAGACGATTACCTAAAAAGTGACATTAAACAAGGTTTAATTATTGCAAATCAATCGTCACGAAGTTTAAGAATTGGATCCAAAATGCGTGCAAGGATCACTGCTGTAAGTCTAGGCAAAGGTTCCTCTATGGGTAAGATAGGGATAACTTGTAGACAACCTTTTCTTGGTTCTTTTGATTGGATTAAAGAAGAAATTGAAAAAGCAAAACAACCAAAACCATCAAAAGAGAAAAAAGCAGGAGGAACTAAATAGTCTATGCCTAGAGAATTAGCCTGCAAGAAATGCAAAGCTATCAGTATAGGCAAAGTTTGTCCAGTTTGTAATTCTACTGATCTTTCTACCGACTGGTCAGGAATTGTAATTGTATTTGATACAAATACATCTCTTATCGCCAAGACTTTGGATATAAGAGTACCTCATAAATATGCACTAAAAGTCTCGTAATGAAAAAACTCTTGGATCATATCAACTTAAGAAAATCTCTTTTATACTTCCTTAAGGAGGATATAGGGATCGAGGATGTCACTAGTAATAATCTCCTTAATTCTAACAAAATTTTCGATGCAGAAATCGTATATAAATCAGATTTAATCGGAATTTTATGCGGGATCGAAGAAATTCAAATATTATTTGAGATTTGTGATTGTGAAATAATTTATTGTAAATCAGACGGAATGAAAATTTTATCTAACGAAAAAATTATGCAAATTAGAGGCAAGGCAAAAAATATCTTAAAAGCTGAGAGAGTCGCTCTGAATTTATTGATGAGACTGAGCGGGATTGCTACAATGACTCGAAGGTTTGTTGATTTAGTAAATCAAATTGATTCCTCTATTTCAATAGCATCAACTAGAAAAACTGTTCCTGGTTTAAGAGTTTTGGACAAAAAAGCTGTTGTAATAGGTGGTGGAATTAGTCATAGGATTAGGTTGGACGATATGGTAATGATTAAGGATAATCATATAATCGTTGATACCTCTATTCAAAATATAATGTCTTCAATAAGAAGTAAAATAGGGTTTACTAAAATTATCGAATGTGAAGTAAAAAATCAATCAGAAGCTTTGCAAGCTATCGAATCCGAAGCTAATATAATAATGTTAGATAATTTTTCCCTAGGTGATGCTCAAGAAACAATTTCGAAGATTATTCATTTAGGTTATAGAGATAGAATTAAAATTGAAATCTCAGGAGGTATAAATTTACAAAACGTGGTTGACTACGCTAAATTAAAACCAGATATAATTTCAATTGGATTTCTCACACATTCATCTCCAGCATTAGATTTTAGCTTAAAAATAATTAATTAGTTAATTAGTATATAGTTTATTTAGTTTAAATTAGAATCTTATTTTATCTTCTTCTGTTACGCTCGGGCTTTTTTTGGCCAGGTGCAATT
>DATFCH010000522.1:0-2047 GCA_035253345.1 Nitrososphaeraceae archaeon | reverse complement strand
TATATAATTACATAATATAATAAATTACATTAGATTGAAAAGGTTTATCGGTTAGTAATATCTTTGTGCCAATATATAAAAGTAAGCTGACTAATCGTTTTTGACAGCATTATGTAATAGTTCGGACATTTCATTATATATTTTTAATAAATTTAATCCTTTTTCTGTAGTTCTGAATATTTTAGTATCATTCTGATATTCTAGAACATTATTTTCTATCAAGATGGATAAATATGCCTTTAACTGATTGTAACTAAGATAAGCATTGTACATGATTTTTGTTTTGGTTGCTCCTCCATTAGCCACATCTAGTATAATCGCTACTATTTCAGTTCTTGTTCTATAAACCATACTAATTAATAATCAGTATGTTATATTAGTATAATAGAATATGACAAGGTAACTTTATCCAGATAAAAATTCGAAAATTTTTTCATTATATTTTCCTCAAATTAAAAATTCAATTGAATCGATATCATTGCGAGCCCATATAAATTAAAACTGATAGCGATTCTAAAGTACGAGTTTATTATAGGTATGTTATTACCATGTATTTAGCTTTTATTATCAGAAACTTAATTTAATATTAGAACTTGTTCTCAATTTAGAATTTTGAATTTGAATCTATTCTATTTTGATTGTTAAAAATCTTGTATAATACTTCCCTGTGATATAAAAAAATAAAATAAGGTTTTTTTTAGGCGCCGAAAGATTGCTTGTAGATTAATTCAAATTCTAAAAATCATATTAATGTAATAGCTTTCAAAAAAGTATAGTTTTTCTAGTTTATGATGATAAAAATTTTGATATTTGTCACTGAAACATTACCTTTTGTAGTTTTTTTTTTGGGTAGACATGGCTGGTTTGGTTTCTCCTAACAATGACTACATACCAATCCTATAAAAGGTAAGGAACCGATTAGAGTTATTCCTATCATCATTCCTACTATACAGATATTAAATTTTGTTAATTTCAATCTATTATAATTATGTCCTTAGAATAAAAAAAGATTTTCCACATCTAATTATTGTTTCTTTATTAAAGAAATATAATCTAAATTATAAAATAAACAGTTATAACAATACGAACTTTTGAATATAATTCTAATTTAATTGGACATGAATCACTATTTAAATTTTTTTATCTAATCAATATAGCCAAAGTCTATTAATTCAAAATGGAGTAATTAGATACATTTGTTTAATATTATCAATTGGATATTATATTGTAATCAGTAACTTTAAATTATAAAAGGCCACTATAGTCTATGAAAACAAGTTTAACAGACATAGTAATTCAATACAAGATAGAAAATAAAATTATCTCTACTATAATTCTGACTGCTCTACTAATAACAGGTTTTATAATTATACAGCCTTCACACATACAAGCTCAAAAAGAAACAGCCATAAACATTCCTCTTGCGATAAAAGTTACTAAATGTCAGATAGTTAACCCTCCAACTAATCCTATAGATATGAACACTATTATTTTCAAGGATATTGCGAAAATTGTTCATGTTGAAAAGGAAGTCTTCAAATGTATAACAAAGAATGGTGTTCCAGTAATAGCAATGGTAAGTCTTTTTACAGAACAATTTGAAAATTTAAGATCTTAATCGACTTTGAATAAAACTGTTGAAACTGTTACCTTTGTCAAAGGATATAATGATACAGTATCTTATTGTGATTCAAAGCAAATTCCTATTTCAGATCAATATCCGTTTGCAGTTAATTGTGACCCTTAAAAATTAATATTATAAATATCATGTCTTTAATAGAAATGGAGACTGTAGTAAGTTCTAAAGGTATTTCAAAGACTATAGAAGCTGAGAAAGAAGTATTTTTGTGTACATATAAACAAAATAAACCTAATCAAATACTTGACGTAATGTTATTTACAGAAATTTTTGAAGAAATTTCAAGTGGAAATGAAATTAAAAAGAATGTTGAATCAATTTCTTGCTTGAAAGATATAGGTACTGCAAAGGTTTTAAAATGCAATACCAAAAAACATATATAGATTTTAATAATTCCATAATATTTTT
>DATFCH010000521.1:0-15225 GCA_035253345.1 Nitrososphaeraceae archaeon | reverse complement strand
AAATATATAATCGTAATCTCCTAATATCGATAGCGGTTTTAAAATAAGAGTATAATATATATTACTAACTTGTATTTTTTAGCTTTTATTCTTAAACAAATCTTTATAGTTGGATAAACTCATAATTTAATCCAAAATGATGATTGTTAATGGTTGAACCATTAGAACGTCCACTATCATCCTATATTCATTCTCAATTTGTAACTGCTGATGAGAATACATCTATTGCTGAAGCAGTTAAAATATTACAACCAAAACATGTTGAAATAATTATTGTTACATCAAATGGTGGAAGATATGTTGGAATTGTAACAGATAGTGATATTTTAGAAAAGATCGTCATGAAAGGAGAAGATTCAGATTTAGTATATCTTAAATCAATTATGAGCACTCCGATAATATCATTGCCAAGTTCTGCTACAGTAAAAGAAGCTATCAAATTAATGCGCAGATACAAAATCAAACATCTTCCTGTTACTGATATTACAAATAAAGAAAATATTATCGGTACAGTAACACAAGAATATCTTGCCGAAGCAATTCGTGTAGCAGTCATTGAAAAAACTTTTAGAGGTTATAGAAAAGTAATAAGAGAACGGTATAAACCAATTTTTGCAAATGTAGCAATCATAATGCAATTTTCTGGTTTGTTGATGATTGTACCGGCATTATTAGGTACAATTTTGGGTGAATGGGAGTCTTCAATTGGCATTTACATGACATTCGTTGGAATGTTTCTAACGGGCTATATTATGAATACTTTTGGAGAAAAAAGTCCACTAAATCTAAAACAATCATCTATCGTTGTAGTGTTGAGTTTTATATTGTTGAGTCTTTTTGGTAGTCTGCCTTATATGTATGTCAATCCTTTTTATGATGGAATTGATTCCTTTTCGCTTTTTGCAAATTCTTTCTTGGAAAGTACATCTGGGTTCACAACTACAGGTATCTCTACAATATTAAATCCTGAACATTTACAAGAAAGTTTTTCATTTTACAGGTCCTACACCGAATGGGTAGGTGGATTGAGTTTTATTTATTTGGTGATGGCTTTGTATTATCCAGAAACAAAATTAGCAGGAATGAAACAATTCTTAGGTAGTGGAATATTAAGATTTAAACAATTGCTTTCTACCATTAGTGTTATCTTTGTAGTATATGCAGTAATTATGATGTTGTTGTTTTATTATTTTGGTCAAATAAGTCTATTAGATTCGTTATCTTTATCATTTGCCACGCTTACTACTGGAGGCTTTGTACCTAAATCTACAATTCTTAATTCAGAGAATCCAATTCCATTAATTATAATTATGGGAGGGATGATAGTTGCAGCATTACCTTTTGCATTTCATTTTGGTATTTTTAGTAAATATGTACATGCAAAAAAAGAGATTAAAGAAATAATTGTATTTATTATACTTATGACCATAGGCGTATTTTTATTTTTAATAATAGAACCTAAATTTTCAGAAAATAATTGGCTTTCTTCTATATTTCATGTAATTAGCGCTTCAACAACAGCAGGTTTTCAATTTACTGATTTATCTCAATTGTCTTTGTATGGCAAAATATTGTTAATTGTTTTAATGGTCATAGGAGGACCAGCTTTTTCAACTGCTGGAGGTTTAAAAATTGCAAGACTAATGTTAATTTTTGAAAAATTAATTAATAATAAAAAATTCATAACAAATTATAATGATAAAAATACAATTAGTAATTTACCTCCAGTAATTTCCTCAACTGCAATACAATTTCGTAACCGAATTCAAAATTTTAAATCATTTTATGATGCTAAAAAATTTGAGAAACGTGTCAATAAAGAAATTACTTCATTTGTACCATTAGATAAGTACAAATATTATATACTTTCTGATAAAGCTTTTCGAGAGGCATTATTTGTTGTTATTCTTTTTATCTTATTAACAATAATTACTGCATTGTGTATATATTATTTAAGTGAAAATAAAATTATTTTTATTGATGCTGTATTTGAAGCAGCTACTACTATTTCTAACAATGGATTAACTGCAGGAATAGCCACTATAGATATGGACTCAATATCTAAATTGATTCTATCTTTTAATATGATAATGGGAAGATTTGAAATTATAGCCATACTATATATTTTCATTTCAAGGTTGAGACGATAATAAGATTAAAAAACTTACTATAGTCATAATATATAATGAGTCTATTTTTCATAGAAAAGGTCTACATAGTTAATGCAAAAGTATAATTTCCTTAAATTTAGATATTAATTATAATTTCAAAAAGTATCAAGCCTATTTGTAGATTTACTTTAAAACATCAATATGTATTATAGTTATTATGTAACTATTTTATGCTAATATTAAGTAATAACTAAAAATTAAATGACTTTAAAACTATCTAGATAATACAATTATAAATTAAAGTAATTATTGTTAGAATTAAATATAATAATTTATATATTTACATGTTTGAATGGGCAATAATGCAAATTATGATAAAATTAAACATCTAGTAGAGGTCGAGGATGATATTTTTGCAGTTTTTACAATCAATTCAAGAGGTGAGGCAATTGATTTGACTATTGCTAAAAATATCCAAATTGAAAAGAATATTATTGAAAATATATTTGCTAATTTTAAAAATGTACTTGGACAATATGATAAATTAGATATTCTCACCAATATGGCTAATGATATATTAGATAGACTAAAATGGAAAGTTTCTGAATATGAAAAAATACGGATATTACAAATCATTGAGAAAGATAAAATTGTAGTTATATTGATAAAAAGTAACACTAGTTTAGATGAAACAGTAGATAATATACTTGGTTATTATTACGAAGAAGAAAATGAGATTCCAAAAAGTTTATTTTGACTTTAATTTTTATTTGCAAATCAATTATTGATTCTGAAATTAACCTTAATTTTGAAGTCCTAAAACCGAATAAATAATTAATTTTTATAACCTCAATAATTTAAAACCATCATAAGTCATAATGGCAATAGGCACTGAATCTTCTACTATCTTTATTCATGTAATAATATCCCTTGCCCTATTGTTATTTACCGCAAAAATATTTGCAGAGTTTTTTCATAGAATTAAACTTCCTATTGTATTAGGAGAGCTGTTAGCTGGGATTATAATAGGACCATATGCCTTGGGAGGTTTGCCATTATTTAATGGAGAACCACTAGTAGTTCTTGATGAAACAGTCAAACATATAGGCGAATTGGCTGCAATAGTTATTCTTTTTGTTGCTGGATTAGAAATTACTCCAAGAGAATTTCTCCGTGGTGGAGTAAGTTCTTTTACTGTTGGTGCATTAGGTGTCATTTTTCCATTTTTTGTTGGTTATATAGTATTTACTTTGTATGGACTAGATGCTCTTGAAACACTTTTGATAGCTACGGCCTTAACTGCCACTAGTATAGCAATTTCAATTCAAGTATTGACATCTTTAGGAAAAATGCAAACTAAAGAAGCTAGATTGATCTTAGGTGCAGCCATAGTAGATGATATTTTAGCAATAGCAGTTTTATCTGTAGTTATTACAATGGTACAAACAGGCAATACTACTCCAGACCTACTGGAAATTACATTTCTGATTTTAAAAATTTTAGGATTGTTTGTAGCACTGTTAATTGGTTCAATTTTGATTGTTCCAAGGATACTTCACAGAGAACAGTTATGGAAATCTCAGGGTAGTATAGAAGGAATTACTACTGCAATATTTTTTGGGGGTGCGGGAATTGCTGCTCTTGTAGGACTTTCTCCTATTGTTGGCGCTTTTGCTATAGGAATGGCAGTAGCTAGTACTAGAATAATTAAACAAGTGGAAGAATATGTTCATAAACTGCAAATTATTTTTGCTCCATTATTTTTTGCTATAATTGGTGCACAAGTAGATTTGCGAGGTATTAATCTGGATGTATTGTTTATTGCTGGAATGCTTGTTTTAATAGCAATATCTACTAAATTACTTGGCTGTGGATTACCTTCACTGCTTTTTCTTAAGAGAGATAAGACCAAAGCCATGAGAGTTGGAATAGGAATGGTATCTAGGGGAGAAGTGGGTTTAATTGTGGCAGGAGTTGGTGCAACCTCAGGAGTCCTAACAGGAGATGTATATACTGCAATAATTGTTATGGTGGCAGTTACAACAATTGTTACCCCTATATGGCTTAAGAAATCATATCAAAAAGAGTTATCGGAATAATAACATTATGAATGTTATTAAGACATCTATTTTTCTTTAATTAAAATAGGTTAGTTTAATTGAAATATTAATACTAAATCTCATATGAAAATAATTAGTCTAAATAATTCTTATTTTCTAGGATGGCTTAATTATGAATGAAGATGAAGTAGATGTTAATTTAATTTGCAAAAATTGCCAACATCAAATAACATATCATATGCCTAACTGTATTACAGTATTAAATGATCGTAATGATAATAATACTGTTTGTGATTGTAATAAACCTGAATTTTATAATATTGCAATTTCTGGAAAATACATTGGATGGACTGAGATACATTGTAACAATTGTGGAAAATTAGTAGCCTATATTGATAGCTCCGTTGAAAATATTGATGATTTTAAAATAATGTGCAAAAGTTGTATTATTAATCATCATTAAAATTTCACTTTATCAAGAAATAAAATGACGTTTTTATGTGATATTACAATTCCTAAACTCAATCAAATATGAATATTTTATAAAAGACTATTTCTAAAATTATAGAGTTGCGTTTTATCATATTTGTTTTAAATGTAATAAGATGAGATGAGATGAATGTATCTATGGAAAAATATATTCTTTCAATTTTAATTGTAGTCTCATTTGCTACTTTGATTTTTGCAATTCCCTATATTTTAGACATAAAAATTTCGCCAATGATTTTATTTTCATCTATAATTATGATTTCTATTTATGTTATTCTCTCTTTAGAAATAATTCATAGAACTTCAATTGCAATTTTTGGGGCTTTAATTTTATTGATTGCAAGCTTGGTAATGGGCATTATTATTCCAAAAGATTCTTTGCATTTTGTAATTGAAATAATTGATTTCAATACAATAGGATTGCTTTTGGGTATGATGATAATTGTAGCTGTTTTAGGAGAAACTGGTATTTTTAATTGGGTGGGAGTAAAAGCCCTAAGATTATCAAAAGGCAATTTATGGAAATTAATGCTTATTCTTTGTATATTTACTGCATTTACATCAATGTTTGTAGATAACGTTACAATTATTTTGTTAATGGTACCTGTTACTCTATCAATATTCAAATCTATTCATATTTCTCCACTTCCATTTATCTTGGGTCAAACTCTTGCATCTAATATTGGAGGAGCTGCTACTCTGATTGGTGACCCTCCAAACATAATTATTGGGTCTGCAGCAAATATTGATTTTAATTCTTTTTTTATTAATATGGCTCCTCCAGTTGTTATAACTCTTCTATTGGGAGTAATTCTATTGAAAATAATATTTAGAAAAGAATTAAAGAATACGATAAAAATTGCAGGAAAATTTAAAACTGTACAAGAAGAATCATTAATAAAAGACAAATTTCTTCTTAAAAGTAGTATTATAGTTTTAGCTGGAGTAATTTTTCTATTTGTTATTCAAGGAATAATAGGAATAGAAGTTTCTATCATTGCGTTAGGAGGTGCAGCTGTTCTTTTACTAGTTACAAGAGCTCATGTTGAAAAAGTTTTACAAGAGGTTGATTGGGCAACTTTAATCTTTTTTGCTGGTCTTTTTGTAGTAGTAGGTATTTTAGAAGAGGTTGGTCTGATATCATTATTGGCCAAAGTTTTGATAGGTATAACAGGAGGAGACCCATGGATTACTTTTCATGCAGTTATTTGGATGTCTGCAATTGCTAGTGCATTTATTGATAATATACCTTTTACTGCTACAATGGTTCCTATTATAGAAACGTTAAACTCTAATCCTGATATCTATTCTGTTTTTGGAAGCGTTAATACAAGTCCTCTTTGGTGGGCCCTAGCATTAGGAGCAGATTTTGGTGGAAATGGTACTTTAATAGGTTCAAGTGCAGGAGTGGTGGCTGCGGGTATGGCATTGAAATATGGACATAAAATAAGTTTTATACGTTGGTTCAAAATAGGATTTCCATTCATGATATTTACCGTAGCTGTTGGTTCGATTGTTTTGATGTTAACGACGTTGATATCTACCTAAAAAATCTTAAAGATTCTTTGAATATATCTAATTTTATATTCAATTCATATGTAGTAGATAAATAATACCAATATTGATAATAATACTCAATTCATATTGTTGCATGGATGGCATTAGGTACAGGTTTATTTGTTTTAATAGTTATGAAAGAAACTAAAAAGTAACAGTCGGACATGGAAATTAATTCTATTTGTATTTTTATTTTGATCTACTATTGATTTATCATTAATTTTATTAGTACATTTAGTTGGTAGGATGATTATTATGAATTATTACGCACCTTTAAGAATTTAGTTTGTTTCTTGTCTATTATCTATAACATTATAACAGCATTTTATCATTCATGTAATTATTTATCTTTGTTCCAATTTTAACAGAACATTAAGAATTGTTAATTTTTGATTTAATAAATTTTTCTTTTTAAATCAAACTCTCAAAATAAGCTATTATTAAGATGTATATAAAATAAATTGTACATATATAACAATAACATCAATTATTACTTCCGTTCAAAAGTATCTAAATAGAAAAAATATTGCCCATAAGATATGACTGATTTTCATTTATAATAATTGAAAAAAAATAAAAGTTATTGAATACATCTTTTCAATCTATAAAATACATTTAAACTTTGTTGCGCTTTTGACAATGATATGAGTTATTCAGATGACAGAAATAATCAAAACGAAAGCGAAAATCTGGAAGCTGCACAAAAAAATCAGAAAAAAGTGGGAGCAGCTGAATCAGACCCTTCAACTACAGGACCTACAGAAACCTTAAGGGAAGAAGCTGCACAAAATACTGGTGAGAGTGATTCTAAAGAACCGGCTTAATTTTCACATTTTCAGGAAATAATAAATAAACGGAATAAAATACTGTATGCCTCTCTCATTTATTCCACATTTAAACTCGTTAAAAATAATTATTGCAATAACAATATCTCTTTTAATCATAGTTTCTATTTCTGCATATCTTTTTTTTCTAGATAATTCTAAGAAAATAGATAGTATTGCGTTACAGAACATATTAGATAACTCAAAGCTTCAAGTTGAAGAACTTGCAGTTTCGTTATCCAATAAGATATCAACAGTAATGGCTAATTTGGAAATAATAAATAACTCACCATCAGTAAATAGCCATTTACCTGCTGCAAAATTCCTTCTTTCTAGTGCTCAGAAAACAACTAATAATTTAACAGAATTTTATGCCTGGTTAAATAAAGATGGTCAAATTGTTTGGAATACACTTTTTGACAATAAAACTTTTTATAAGAAAAATGTAAATTTTAATTCTTCCAATAGGGAACATTTTGATATAGTAAAATCTACTCTACAACCACATATTACACCTGTTTTAAAGTCGATAACAGGTTCTAATACAATATTTATCTCATATCCCATTATAGCAAATCAAACTGATAAAAATACTATTGAGATCTTACAAGAAAATAAGAACCATAGTATTAATTTTCAAACCCAACAGGAACGAGAACAAAATTTACAGGGAACAAAAATAAATTTGTATAATGCATTCGATGGTACAATTCTTACTGGAATAAACACTACATCCATGATTAAACTTTTAGAAAATCAAGTTTCGCCAAAAAATAGGTCTGCTATTAATCTTTTAGATAAAAATGGTTTAATTTTTAAAACTTCTAATCAAGCATTTAATGGTCTTGTTATAAATTCAGAAAGATATAATCAAACACTTGATAGATTTTATGACGAACAGAATCAAAAGATTATATCTAAAGCTATTGAGAACGCATTTTTAGGAAAAAGTGGAAGTACAGAAATAATCAATGACAGATTTAGAAATTCTTCAATTATTTCGTATACACCTGTCTCGACAAATGGTGAAATATTATTTTATGTTATGTTAACTGTTCCATATGATTATGCTACCGAAGTCGATAATCTCATTTCACAACAGCAGAATTTTGCAATGGGTTCTATAATTATAATGGGTATTGTTGCATTATTAATTGCTATTATTCTTGGAATATTTAATAAGAACTTGAGAAAAGTAGTAGAAGAAAAAACAACAAGTTTAAAAAATGCTATTGTTTCCCTAGAAAAATCAAACGAACAGTTACAACAGCATGATAAAATGCAACAAGAATTTATTAATATCGCTGCTCATGAATTAAGAACCCCAACACAGTCAATTATGGGATATGTAGAAATGATAAAATCATATCCTGAACGAACATCAACTTATTTACAGCCCATAGAGAGAAATACACAAAGACTATATCGATTAATTCAGGATATTTTAGATATCACTAGAATTGAGAGTGGAAATTTAAGATTAATAAAAACTACATTTGATATGAATGAAAAAATTAATAATGTAATAAAGGATATAAATGCAAAGAAAAATGTAAATAATAACAATAGCATCAATCAAAATGTTGAATTAATATTTAAACCAACCAAAGAACCAATAATGGTATTTACTGATAAAGAAAGAATCTATCAAGTAATTAGTAATTTAGTAAGAAATGCGATGAAGTTTATTCCATCCAATGAAGGAAAAATTGAAATATTTTTAGAAAAAGTCAAAGATGGCGATAAAGAAGCCATTTCTGTAAAAATAAAAGATAATGGAAAAGGAATAGATACTCAAGTATTACCACACTTATTCGAAAAATTTACAACAAAATCTGAAAGTGGAACTGGTATTGGTCTATATATCTCAAAGAAGATTATTGAAGCTCATGATGGAAAGATATGGGGAAAGAATAATAATAATGAAAAAGGGGCGGAATTTGGATTTATTATTCCAAACTGATATTAAAATTTTCATAAAGTATAATGCTATTGTTAATCATTTAAATTAGTTAGCGTACCATTACTTTTTTCCAAAACCAATTCATTAGGTAAATTTAGAAACTTTTAAAAAATTCTAGTATTTAACAAAGAATTTTTTTCTTTTTTAACAACTAAATAAAATATCTTATGACAATCATAAATATCATGTATATCTATTTAATTATCATTCTCTATACCTATTGGAATTAACATACAAATTATGGTAGAAAAAAATTTATAAAATATATTACCGTATGTGGAGATATCTACAAAAATATTATCAAAAAATTTTTTAAAGAAAAGTAATTTACTAACCTGGAGAGCATTGCACAAATCCTTGATTGGATTCATAATTACCAAGAAAAAATTTGAATGGTATAAATAGATCTATATGCTAGAAGAATCCAAAAACTTAAAGAACTCGAAACAGAAATAGCAGAATTTTCGGATGGGAATTTAACAGTTAGCAATAATCTTCTCGAGAATAAAGTAACCACACCAACTATTAATAGAAGTATGAGGAGCAGAGGTAATACGGTAAAAAGTGATTAATATATCTTTTTATCATTCTTTTCTATTAAATATTAACTTTTAAAATAGAAAAAATGTCTGAAAAATATATCACAATATTAATTTAATTAGACTGACACAAATTTTCTATAGTAATATTATGAATGTAGGAAGAGATACTAAATGTCCTATTTGTAAAAAGAAATTCATTGAGCACTCAGAGTTACAGGATAAAATATGCGAAATGATCACGATAAAACAATTTGCAAATATATCTCCAGGTTTTGATGTTCAACATAGACCTTTCTTTGAAGATTGAATATCTATAGTTCTCCAATTTTAGTTTGTACCTTTTTTCTTTATTATGTACTTTCTAAAAAAAAATGAACATAATAATGGTTTAAATCATATCTATACATATTAATTATGATAGACATTATTTTTTATAAACAAGCTAACTTTTTCCATACATGAAAGATTGGATCGAATCTAATCTAGTGACAAATAATAATCTCAATGTTTTTATACTCGTATCTTGAATTAAGTAAATTTGGAAATCAATTAAATGGAATTACATTATATAAAAATAACCTACAAGACACAATAGTAGTAGGTTTCAATACTCAGATATAGAATATGGACAAAACCATTATTACGTTTAAACCATAGATCAGTCAGTTATTAACTTAATTCTAGATGCAGTACCTAATAAAATAAATAAAGATATTGTAAAATTGATATTATTTTGTAAATAAAGAGTTCGAAAGCAAAAATAGCATAATTATAAGAATTTATTATTGGATATAGCAGTATTTGAATCTAGAAGAATATTAAATAACAAAAAAAGAAAATAATAAATTTATTTATTTTGGCATCTCTATGCACACATCTCTATGCACATCTCTGCATCAGAAGGACAAGGAGATTCACATTCAGCTTGCAATACTTGTTGTTGAGTGCTATTCGTAGTTTTATTATTATTATTGTTAACAACAGTAGAGTTTTCTCTCTCACCCAATACATTATCTATTCCAAAAAATATGAAAGATAATAGCAAATAACCTATCATTGTTATTATCTGCATATATAAAGATGAAAATGCAATACTTGTTGATGTTTTCATATACTTTTAATATAATTATCGATTCAAATAAAAATATTTTTATATAAATTATAACAACATGAAGTCTCTAGTACAACATCTTAAAAATTCGGTATTTAAGAATTTATAATAAAATGTAATCAATCAAGAAAATTAAACTAAAAAATAATCGGATATTACCATATATATATTCATGTGAAGAAATTATTCAATTTGATGTTTTAATTACAAAATTTTGAATTAGATAGGAAATAAATCTTTTTAAAATTACTGTCATTATTTCGAGAGAGGAAATGTATCTGTAGTAAAAGATGATAATGAGAACGAATTCATTCTACAAATGATATAACTTTCTACAATATTAAATAAAAAGGAATGCAAATTATATCTAAATACATCATATGAAAAGATTAACCAAAAATTATGACTATTTTTAATAACAATTAATAACAAATTAGTAATATCCTAAATGTAGTTTATTTAATAAAATTACAAGTTATTGTTAATATATGATAATAATAATGTTGTTATTGTTTCACTATGACAAAACTCATTGAGATGGAAAAGATTTGACCAGGTATATTTTTATAATACACCAGTAATAACCCAAAAATAAAAACCAGTTAAAATCACTTTATCTAAGGAAAAGAATTAGAGAATTTTATACTTAATATTATTTCAATAATTTTATGAAAGATATCTTTTTGTTATTATTCATAACTAAATTTCGGTTACCGATGCTATATTTTAGATAATCTAAAATGTACATTAAAAATATAATTTCTAATAGTTCTGAACTGATAATGACTACTGGAGATCATGTAAAAAATATCAGAGCCTATAAAGAACAAGATGAAAATTGCTATAGGAAACCATGATGTTGAATTTAAAAATATATACAAACAACTTGTTAAATATCATAATTAACAAATCCATATTATTCACATGACTTTCGATCATTTTGAATTAAGCAAATAGTAGTAAGATTATATTGAGATAATGGCAAAAGAAAAAAATAACTAATTCTACTTCTCTTTTTGAATTCCTATTTTATCCCCATTGTTATGTCTTCCTATCCATAACTATTTTCAATTATATATCTTGATTTTGTTATAATTTTTCCGTCTTGAATCAATTAACAGTAGAATCAGCTCCTTCAATACTTTATTTTTCATCTAGTTTCAATCTACGTATTTAACACATTTTGTACGAGTTGTGAAAGTCTTTTCATTTGTAGTCTTCAATAGAAAAACCTCCAGTATTTTTATAAATATATCTTTAATAAATTAAGGTAAAAAACTATTACAAAAAATATTTCATTTCAGTATTTATTTCAAGAAATATTTAGAATTACAAAAATATTAATTTATGCATGCTTAACTTTTAATGATGCGAAGTCAAAATATTCATTCAGATGATGTAGGATTTCGCAATGAATTTCCGAAATGTTATCCATTCGTAAAATGGGCTGGAGGAAAAGGACAGCTATTATCAACATTAGAAAAATATTTTCCTATTAAAATTTCAAGATATTTTGAACCATTTGTAGGAGGTGGAGCTGTATTTTTTTATCTAAGGTCACAAAAGAATATGAAAGTTAAATCATTTCTTTCTGATATAAATGAGGATTTGATTAATGCTTATAAAACTATAAGAGATCGTATCGAAGAATTAATAACTATTTTAAAAGTTTATGAAAAAGAGTTCAAGAAATCACCACTTGAATATTACTATAAACTAAGAAAAGATAACAATCAGTCGAATACTATAGAAAAAACTGCAAGATTTATAACATTAAACAAGACTTGTTATAATGGACTTTATAGAGTTAATAAAAATGGAATATTTAACGTCCCTATTGGAAGATATAAAAATCCTATAATTTGTAATTCATCAAATTTGCGAAATATAAGTGTAACATTAAATCATTCTACAACAAATTTACAAATAAGTGATTATAAAAAAATATTATTAGAACAAACTCAAGAAAATGATTTTATTTATTTAGATCCACCTTATTATCCTATTAGCGTCACATCAAATTTTACATCTTATACAAATATTGGGTTTAATAATAAAGATCAGGAAGAATTGGCAAAAATTTTTAAGAAACTCACCGATAAAGGTTGTAGGATTTTATTAAGTAATTCTGATTCTGAATACATTAGAGAATTATATTCAGAATTTAATAAAAATTTCATCGAAGTTAAAGTACAAAGAGTCATAAATTCAAAAGCATCAAAAAGAAAGGATCATACTGAATTGATTATTAGTAATTATTAACTTGATTATAACTACATATATATCTTAAACTTTCAAATCTTTTTTATGATATTCAATAGATAAAAATCACATATGTCAGATCCATTATATAATAAAAACAATTGTATGTAATGTCTGAAAAAATTTTCATCAAATAATATCTAGTTTTTATAACTAATTCTTGTTAAGCATTTATTATTAGAGATGATGTTACTATAGCGATATGATAAATATAATTTTTACATTATTTCTTTGGTACTTTTCAAAATAAAAGTTTATGGAAGTATAGTAACCCTAAATGGTTTAATTACTTGACTATTCAATGATGTAGTTAGCGAAGAACCTTCTGGTTTGACTTCAATACTATACGATAAAACGGCATTTCCGTTTGCTTCACCTTCTTTTACTGCTTTATATTGTGTCCCTGTTCCACTACTGGTTTGAACTGTTGTTTTATCTCCAGGTTCTAGTACTGTTGGTAAAATTCTATTCATACATTGAGGAGTCATTATATCTTCTACGATATTATTTAAGTTAGTAGAAAAGCCAGAATTGCAATTACCTGCAATAAATGTGATATTTAGTGGTAATGTATTTATCACTGTAGCATTTATCTCGAAAGTTTCACCTACGTGGACTTCATTTGGAACAGTAATTATATTTTCAAGTCTAACACCAGTAACTAATTTATTCACTAAATCATCTAATTTTGTGATTGTTGAATCATTATTTGTTGACTGCGCATATATATGAGGTACAGGAAATGCTATGTATGATATCGTTATCATCAATAATAATATAATTGTAGATATTCCTAATCCTTTTAAATTGATGGATCTCATTTGCGAAACTTGTAGGATTTAATATATAACCTTTAAGTATTTATTTATACTTTTGTCTCTTATTGACTTTTTGCGATAAGATGAAAAAATTATCCTCAAAGAACATATGGTCAAAAAACCTCTTTCAAAATACCTTGTAGCAGATCTGCTAGTTTTATAATGCCGATATAAAAGATTCCATCATTATAATTGGTAAAATTCAAAGATGTCATGAAATGAATTAATATTTCAATATTTTGAAAAAAAGATTTGCAAATTCCTTTCTATCACATTAATAACATTTTATCGTGATACCATTCCATTATTCTATTTTATATGGATTTATAAACAACTTAATTGATTTAGGAATTCTTTTTTCTATCGTTAATTCTGTTATGATGTTGTTAGGTTAGCTTAATGATATATTGAATACCTAATTTAACATTTTAATATTATAGAATTACTAAATTGGTACTTGTCATGAAAATATTAAATGCTGGACCAGGTTTTAGTCAGCCAATGACAGAAGATGAAACTAGGATATTTCTTACTTCTGGAAAAAGAAATATCTATATTGCTTCTTTGGATGAAAAGAATGAGCCAAATATACATCCTGTATGGTATGTTTTTGATCCATTAAAAGAAAAATTTTATATTGAAACATCAAAATATTCAAAGAAAAAAAAGAATTTAGAAAATAATAAACTAATATATTTTTGTATAGATGAGCCAAATATACCCTATAAAGGGGTTAGAGGAAAAGCAAAGATAGACATTATCTCAGATATTGATCGTATTGTTCCAATTTGTGAAAATAATATGAAGAAATATCTTGGAAGTTTAGAACATCCAATGGCAAAAGAATTAGTTAATCTTGCTAAAAGAGGAGAATCAGTAGCGATAGAAATCTCTCCATTGTATTTTTCTACTTGGGATGATAGTAAATTAAAATTTCAATAGAGTATTCTAAGATGATTAATTCACTCTATATTCTCTCTTTATTATGATAATTATTTTTGTTATTTATTCTACTTCAAATTCTTCTATATATTTATCAGAAATATGATCGCTTTTAACGCTTTCAATATATTCTAATGCTTTTTTTTCTGTAGAAAATATTTTATCTATAGCAGTAGATTTATTACTATTTTCTCTTTCATTCCATACAATCCAAACTTTCATTATTTTATTTAGATTTGTTCCATATAAAAATAAAGTCTTATTAAATATAATTTGAATATCACTTATTTTTAATTTTTTAGAGAAATATTGTTTGATTAAATAAAAAAGAACTAAGATACATAAAAAATAATTAAACTCGAAATTCTTATAATAATATATTGTTTTCATAATTATAAATATGAAATGGGAGCAGAATATTATATTAAAACTATTGACTCTTAAAGATTATAGTAGTTTTATATCTTACTCTTCTATTATGTCCTATGCCCACTTTCTATAAATTTATCCAACTATATCTTATTTTTACTTATTGAGTTATATTTT
>DATFCH010000520.1:0-2193 GCA_035253345.1 Nitrososphaeraceae archaeon | reverse complement strand
AATATATCTAAATTAATAAAATTAAAAAAGATAAACCACTGCGAAATATAGTTGATGGTAAAGATTATGAGATTGTATTATCTAAAATCTTATTTTGGTTATTTTGTGAATTACCATAATTTTCATAATAAATAAATTCATTCAAAGGCTTACGCGTCTTATTCTTTCCCGTCAAAGTCTTAAGAGGATAACCAAATCCAATTATTGTAGAAGTATACATTTCAATTGGAATAGCAAAATCTTTCCGAAGTTGACCTTCTAATATTCCTGTAAAAAGGCCTGATCCTATCCCGTAATTCCATGCTGTTAATTGCATATTTTGAAGAACTCTTCCTGCATCAATTAAATGAAATTTGTATTTTGGATTAGTTAAAATAATTATTGCAAAATTTGCCCCTGCTATCCAACTACCACTTGTACTATCTTCTGAGAGTTTCTTAAGATTTGCTTTTTTTTCTACTAAAATAAACCTCCAATGTTGGGTGTTAAGTCCAGTTCCTGTTGACCTAGCAGCTTCTAATATCTTTTGTTTATATTCAACAGGAACGTTATGTTTGCTAAATTCTCTTATATCTAATTTAGTTAATATGCATTGATAAGCATCCATAAATATACAATGATAGAATGTTTTATTAATATTTTAAAGGTAGATTAATAATTATTATTTAATAAATGTATAAAAGGATCTGGTAGATTAGAGCTATAATCATTAAATCCTTAATTTCATTCGGTCCTCATTAATTTTATTAAATCAAAAATTTTATCTTGGTACTAACTAAATTTTCTATTTCTAATATATAAATAATATTAGAGAAAACATAATTTGTCGCCTTATCAATGCATTAAGACAGCTTAATTTGAAAATTAATTTTTAAATTTTACAAATTACAAAATATAAATTTTTATTTTACTCTTTAATAGATCCTTATATGTATCAAACCAATATAATGTAGAAATTTTATAAAAATTTGTATATATATAAGCTAATATAAAAGATCAATATCATTATGTTTTTTCTGTCGTACTGTAAAAAAATTAATATTATTGATTTAAACTTCTTTTTTATTTAAAAAACGATATTTAATCTTACCTTATAATATTAAATAAGTTCCAGTAACAAAATAAATGAGAAAAACAAATAAGAGACACGTAAAATTCCTTCTTTTTTCCTTCTATAAGCAACTGGATATAAAATTTTGTTGGTCGAATTAATTAGGTATGTTCATCATTGAATAGTTTGTGTGCTATTATTTATTACACGTCATGTATAAAAGATTATTCATAAGAGCTGTAGTCTCAAGTAATAAGGAGAAACCAGGAGACTATACCCTGACATATATCTCAGTATAATTTGGCTAATTTAATAAATGAAATAAAATATTTAATAATTTTATATAATCTATTATTTATCAAATCCATAGACATCTATAGAAGAATCTCTACTTTTAGAAGTCTCGGGCCGTGATCGCTTTGTTTTGTTTTTTGTTATTAAAGTTGTACATGATTTTATTTCAAATAACATCTAGATAAATTATGTCAAGATTTTATAAATAAGAGAGATTTCTTTTAAATATCAAAAATCTTTAGCTTACTAACTCCGGAGAATTATGGTTAATCTGCCATTTCCTGCAAAAGTCTCCTGAAGAGGTAGGTAAATAATTACAATTAATTGTCTTTTATCTTTAACAAACATAGAGTTTCTTTCAATAAAGATCTGATAGTGCATGGATAGGGCAAAACTACATGGAGAAATGAATATCCGTACCTGAAGTCGTAACAATGAGACAATTATTCTATAATATTTCGCATCAAATATCATCATCTTTGTTAGATAAAATATTAACATGGTTATTATTATTAGGTCAAATATATATAATCTAGAAGAATGATTCCAGATAAGTCATTAACATTGACCTCTTTTTTGTTGTCTTAATTATATTAAATTATACGATACTAAATTATCTTAATTCTTAAACTAAAAGTCATACTATTTTTCTAACTATCAGAAGTTTGAGATTATCCATCACTCGAAGAATAGTTCTATTGCTAGAGGGCTGTGTTAACTTAAGAGAATACCATCATCTCCTTTATTATTAGAATAGGATTAATCTTTGCAACTATAATATTATTATACATTGATACAAATAGTTCTACCCAGTTATACACATGGCTATTATTACAATCTCTCCTTTT
>DATFCH010000519.1:0-9206 GCA_035253345.1 Nitrososphaeraceae archaeon | reverse complement strand
TTGCTGTTAATAATATTAATATAATGCTTTGTGCTATTATTATTAATTTATTAGATATTACAAGATCTTTACCTAGAATGTTTTTATTTTCTTTAATTAATCTATTAACATGAATTAATATGAGACCAATACTTGTTATGCTAATAAGCATAATAATGAGAAAAGTTAATTCAAAATTATAGGAAACATAAAAAAGGTCATATTGAATTGCTATTCCTACAATAGATATATCTATATAAATAATGACTATCAATAAAACAAAGAAGACAATTGGACGGTTATATACAAGCGAATCAAACATATAAATTCGCCAATGTCACACTACCTTTCCACTTTTGATAATCATTGATATACATAATTACCATGATTGATATAATCTTTATATACGTTCAGATAACAATATTAAAAAAAGTGAAAATTTTAAGACTATTGTTAATATTTATTTTTACATTATCTTTCTTTTATATATATCAATCATTTTCATTTGTAGAGAATATGTTATATCCACCTAATTCAACTATAGAGAACTTAACTTATGAAGAATGGGCGATAGAATTTTGGAAGTGGTGGGTTAATAGAGAAGATGTCAAAAACATCCAAAACATGAATGTAGATGATAAATGTTTTGTATATGACAAATTACCTGTTTTATTCCTTGTAAATCCTTTTGCAACTCAAGGTTCACCTGAAAAAAAATATGAATGTGTCATTTCTCACAATAAACCGATTTTTATAGTAGGAGTATCTGAAATGTGTAACATAAATAATGTAACAAAAAATGATGATGGTTTAAAGACATGTGTTAATGAGAGAAATCAAGCAGCACGTGTTCTATTAACAGTAGATGGAGAAGAGCGGGAAGTTATAGCCAAAGATAAACCTCCATTTAGATTTACAACTGACTTTTTTAATATAACCATTCCTGAAAAATCTTTTTATGCTGATCAAGGAATAGGAACTAATCGAGCATTATTAGATGGAATCTTTTTCATCCTTAAACCTTTGCCACCTGGTGATCATACTGTCAAGTATTTAACTGTCCAAAACTTTGGTCCTAATCATCCTTGGAATGCAAAACTCAATGTTAATTATTTATTTCATGTAAAATGAAAATAAAATAGTCAAATATAATAGTGCCAATTATTTAATCTGGTTTATTCTGGCTGTAGATTGTTTGTCTAGATTTTGGGCCTAAAGGTCACAATATTGTTTACCATACGAACCTAAACAACCAATGGAATTATGTAAATTTTTAGAGCATCATATAAAAAGCAAACAAGCAGATTTTTTTAATATTAAAAAAAATATTAATTCTTATATCTATTTTCCTAAATTTTGTAATTTTTCACCAATACTTCCAATCACATTCTTTGCTCCCTCAGTTATCTGAGAGCCAACCTTTTTGACATCTTCTCCAGTTTCATTGGCAGATTGAAAGGCCTTTTCCATAGTTCGATTAGCAGAGTTTTGAGGATTTTCTTGTTGTTGATGTATGGTCTGATTTGCTCCCCCGTCACCTTGTGCATTAACATTAACAAAAGGTGTTGCTAATATTCCCGAGATCACAATTAAAAAAATAGATACAAAAATTATTGTAGATTTCATACAGTTTTAATCAATATAACTTCTATTAAAGGCATAGCCAATAAATGAGATTTAAAACTTTGTAGTTAATTTCTATGGTTCCAAAAATCTGATTTTTAAATTAAACTTCCTCCTTGTATATCAGATAAATTAATTTATTATTCATACTATAATTTTCATTGGATAAAAACCATAACCCTCCACGGATGCTACTTAAACCTAAACCTTTAGAAGGCTATGGTAGAGCAATCAATTCAGATTTTGTTTATGTATATTCAATATAAAAATATATAAAAATTTTTGGAGTTATTATATTATTACTAAATTTTTAATATTCTTGTTATCATAGTCTTAATGCTAAAGACTTGGTTTATAGTTAGAAATGAAAATCCAGACTATGACAATTGAATTATTTGGTCTATACGATTATGCCTATCTAATGACCTTTAGACAAGGATAAATTGTGACAGACAATTCATCTTCCCTTATTATTTTTAAAATAAAATTTTGAAAATGCTTATATTGTCACATAAGCGGGATACTAAATGTAAATGTTGATCCTTTAGTTTCTCTCCCATCATTATCCACATTATTATTAGCCCATATCTTTCCACCATGTTTCTCAATAATATTTTTACAAATGTATAGACCTAGGCCAGTGCCTGTTTTTGAACCTGTTACAAATTTCTCAAATATCTTATCCTTTATAATGAATGGAATTCCTGGCCCATTATCAGTTATTCTAACTGTCACATCGTTGTTGTCTTGTTTTTCTAAAAATACAATAATTTCCCCTTCTTCTTTTATAATTCTTATAGCATTATTGATAATATTTAAAATAACTTGGTTTAAACGTAATTTATCTGCAACCAGCAAAATTGAATCTTCTTTGCATTTTAAATTTAAACTGATCTTTTTAACTCCAATTTGGTTTCTTACCTCTTTAAGTAAATCTTTTACTAATTTTACAAGATCAAATTCTTCTTTATTAAGGGTTAAAAGTTGATTATCAATACGAGCAATCTCCAAGAGATTATAGGTAAGGAATTTAATTTTTTTAGCATTATTTATAATCATTTTGAGTAAATCCTTTAAATGACCTGCATCGAGACTATTTTTAGAAAACATAACATCTGCAAGACCTAAAATAGTCTGAGTTGGATTTGCAATCTCATGTGCTACTACTTGAATAAATTGCATTTGTGCTTCTTTTGTGGTTTTTAATTGTGCATAAAGGTTTTGAACCTTTTCATAGAGGTCTGATTGTTTCCAAAGATTCTCAAACATAGAAATATAATATAATACTGTTGATTTACTATTAGAGAATGTTGAGATTCCTAGTGATTCAGCAGAGACATCTGTATAATCATTAACTAGTTCAGCAGTCATAGAGAACTTCCTGTCAACTATCAAAAATGTTACTGTTAAATATAATAATTCTGGTAAATATTTAATCTCTACTCCTTTAGCCATTAATTTGCTAACGGCATTAACAATTTTTTTATCAAAAGGAGTTAAAATTCTTAATTTTATGTTACCTTTTGTATTATTTTGTAATCGTTGCAGAGTAAGAAAACCATCCCCTAATACCATCCTTCTGTAAAACCCATTGGCGGAAGAAAAAATTAGTAATACTTCATCTTCTGCAGATTGAATAAGGTTAATAGCAGTTCTTATTGCTTCTTCAGGATTCTCGATTACTTTGAGGATCGGTTTACTAGATTCATTATTATTTTTTAATTCTTCGATTTCTTCTGAAGTGGGAATGGCTTTATCCCACATCGTATCATGAACAAACTGTTTATTTTCAATAAAATTTTTAATATTTTTACCATAAAAATGCTCCATTCTCTTGTAGATACTAAAACATTTCTGAGAATGAAAAAAGTATTGAGAACCATCTACTACTTTTTGAGTCATTTCCTCATCCTTTAACATTGGTTCTTTACACAATGAACATTCTAATGCTGTTCCAGTTTTGGAATTGGAGAATCCATTATTTTCACTCATTTTTTCTAGTCCTACAGGATTATGGTAGTAATAAAGGTTCTATCGGTTTTAAACTATTCTAACATTCATAAGATTTACAATAATAGTCATAGTCTGGCATCACAATGAATCGTTATGGTGATAAGAATTTCCGGACTATCACCTACAACAATGTTACGACTTGGTAAACCATTTTTACAATAATATTTATTATAATTTTATTATTTCTCATATCAAATTAGCCATTAGGTGTATTCTAATATATCTACATCAATAGATTTATTGATATATTTATGAAAAAATATTTATCTTTTTTATAATGAATAAATTTACCGAAATAATTGTCTAATATTTTATTAAAATATTTTTATTCAAATATGCTGTATATATAGTAAGAAAATATGAAAAACTTGGTTATTCCAATTCCGTCATTTGTAATAACTACGATAGTTTATACACTATCTTTTTGTTTCCGTTTCTAAGGTTTCTGTATATGCTTCATATGATAAAACCATCCTACATTTAATACACCATTTGGAAAATTGAGTTTAATTTCATTACAATTTATACAATATATGGGTTTCAAACTATCTTTTTCTTCGTTATTTTTGTTTTCTTTTAAAATCCCTTTCGCTTCTAGAAGTGAATCGGATGATTCATTACCAAAATAATGAATATAAGTTTGAGGCATTTTACTATTAATGCTCCAACCTGCATGGTTTCATAAAACATGTTCCTTCAATATCTTACTTTTCGTTGTCAAAGCACTGTGCCGTAGCTTGTATAAGGAAAAGGGTTTTGTGAGAATATTTTTTTATGTATGCTTTATCTGATGCAGGAGTAGTTTCGTCTAAACTTAATTTGAGGAAAAATGACATTTAATAAAAATTAGTATAGTATTTAAGAAGTCCATCATAAGTCAATTTAGAACCATTTGCCTTTGCTAGGGAAACAAATAACCATGAATCAGGATTAGTTCCTGTAAGGTGAGCATTTTGAATCCAATCTTTAACATATGGAATAGAATAGAATCTATTAATGGAATAATTCTGGAACCCGTCTTTCCACCTTTGATTTCTACCTCTGCATATTGAATTCCGCCATTATTTATCCTTATTTAATATCGTCAATCCTTAATGAAAGGATCTCAGATGGTCTAGCACTCATATTAAATGCCATCGCATGATAACATCTATCCCTTTTATTAGGAGAATAGTTTAAAAATAAAGATATATTATGTTCTGTCCAAAGATCAGAAGGAATGAATCTTGATATATTTTTATTCGGAAGTTTTTTAATTCCTTTAATACAAAAAGTAGTCTTTCTTAATTTATAATCTTGTTCAGTAGGATCAAATAACCATTTAAAGAAACAATTATCAATTGTCTAATATTATAGGAACCAATCAATTTTTGTTTAGGATCTTCTGCTATAGACTTTTTTAATTTTGTAAGAAATGAAAGAATTTCAGATCTTTCCATATTAATAAAAAGTTTATTTCCTAAAAATTCGGACAACCACATTAAAATCGTTATTTTTCCTTCTTTTGTTGATTCTTTAATATTAAATGATACTTGTTCAGATAAAATATAATCACAAATTAATTTACATTTTCAGGGTTTACCTCAGATAATTAATCAATATTTTTGAATATAAGGTCTTTGAGCATTCGTGATTAAAATAATTTTTTTGTTTAAATCTTGCAATTTGTTATTATTTATTTCTAAGTTTCCATGAGTGAGACGGGATTGTAGCACTTTTCTAAATCGTCTATAAATCCGAATATGAAGTAAATATAATTATTGGTAGAACCGAGATTAGCGCCGGGAGAGGGATTTGAACCCTCGAGACCTTTCGGTCACAAGCTTTCTTGATAATTCCAGGCTTGCGCCCTTCCAGGCTAGGCTACCCCGGCATAATTCTTATGAATTAAAATAAAAGAATAAAATGGAAAATATAATCTATTGGATGGATTAATTGTACTAATTCATTGAATAAGATTAATAAAATAAAAATATGGCATTATAAAAGTTTGTTATAAAATGAATAGTCCGGAAGTTTCTCAATTTTGCAAAAAAAATAATCATATTGAATGTAATGATTGTATGTGTAATTGTCATATTCCAGGAACAATGGAAAATCTAGCAAAAAAAATCGCTAATTTAGATAAAAAGGTCCCCGGAATCGGAGAAACACTTTGATTGATTATACGATGAAATAAAATATCAATTATTAAGAAGATAAAGATAAACCATTTTATACAATTTCAAAATTAAGTTAGGATCCAATTATTTCCAACCCTTTGGATATGTATTGGGTTTCATAATTAATCGTTTCATAATCAAGGAAATCCCACTTTTTTGCGAAATGATATCATTAGTAGGCATTAAAGATTGAGCTAATCCTACGATTTCTCCTTTTAAGGTATAAATCCCTACCAAATCATTCTTTTGAATATTAGATGAGATTTGGGTAATTCCCGGAATAGCTAAAGGAGCACCATGACAAAGTGCATCCACGGCAGTATCTCTAATAATTACCGAGGGAATATCATTTAAACATATTTCTACTGGCCTTACCAAAGTTCGGATCTTTTCTTCATCTTTTTTTACTTTATACATGTAATAGGCATTATACAAATCATGAAGTTTTACTAGACCCTCCCTTTCAAAAAAATTGCTAACTCTTGTTCTACGGAGCTCAACCATTGTAGCACCAGATCCCAAAACCTCACCTATATCATAGATAAGTTTTCGAATATATGTACCAGCCTGACATAATATCCTTAATAGAATAAGTTTATCATGATCTTCAACATATTCTAACTCATGTATTCTTCTTATTCGAGTCATTCTTTTTACTGACGATCTTTGTGGAGGACGTTGAAAAATGTCTCCATGAAATTCTAATAATATTTTTTCAACATTTTCTCTTTTAAAATTTGAGTGAACTCTAGCAAGAGAAAAGTATTCTTTAGGTCCTAATAACAAAATTGACAGAGCCTTTGTACCTTCACCAAGTCCCATAGGTAATAACCCTGTTGCACCTGGATCTAAAGTTCCGCTATGCCCTGATTTTTCGATATTTAAAATTCTTTTTACCCATGAAGCAATTTCATGACTTGTAGGTCCTGGAGGTTTATCAATCAACACCAAACCATAATCCAATAATATATTCATCGGACGTTCAAATGGATAGTAACCGTACTTATCATCAGTTTCACTTTCAGAAATTTTAAGCAAATTATCTAATTGAATGAGTTTTTTGTTGTTTATAAGCTCCATCCTTAAAAATAACTTAAAAAAAATATTAATAATTTTAATCTTTCATTATTAATTAATGATAATATTTTATTGAAAACCATTTCCAATTAACCGGTTTTTTATAAATCTTGAAAAAAACTAATCTACTTAAGAGATGTATTCAATTGTATTATTAAATTATCATACAACTACCTTTTACAATTAAATGATATTGTAACTGCCTAATCGTTAGTTGTTCATTTAGATCTTCTTGCGTTGATTTTATATGATACTGAAACAATTGTATTATAATTACTAATACGTCAAACTATATTGGTAATATTTACTTCTTGAGAATACCTCTACATCGTATATTACATTTACTATAATATGATATATCAATCCTTTAGCCATTTATGAGATTTTATCTTTGGTATTAATACTTTCAAAAATTCGTCCTGGTTCTATAAAAAGATTAAATCAAGACAAAAATTAATGGTTAATGAAATATGTCGAAATAACCATTAAATTTAGAGGATTAATTATCTGAAAGTAATTAAATGGAGCTGTTAAGATACAATAATATATAGGTGTGAATATCTTATTTATAATCGAAAGGATTTTAGATTTGAAAGAAATCGTATAATTACAATAGTAGTTATGGATTCTTTTTATCGTTTTCTCTTGTTTGAATTTTAGAAATACCTCAAAAGGATTTAGATGTTTAGGAATTAAGAAGAAATACCTTACCTATTAGGAATTGGATTATGAGGGTTAAGTTCTTGTCAAATTCACACACGAAAATGAATATCTGCATCCCTTATGGATGAACCTGTTATTCCGATTGTAAAAATTATTATTGGAAATAGTTCTATAAAAATTCAATTCATCGATCTATTAGTGGTATATACATATTTCAGAGGATGAAAATATGCTTGTTGTAAAAAAATTCATTAATAAACTAGTCGAGAAATCCGATAAATATAGAGTTTACACAGATAGCGGAATTTAGAACGAAAGACTAGCGATATATTGAAGTTGAAACACTATTTGCATTCATCAACAGAGAAAAATCTAATGGAAAGGGTTAATCAGTATTTCAAAGTTAGAATTGAATCGTTTGATGATTTATTATTCCATGTATGCTATCAAATGTAATCTATTACATATCCATAACTGAACACAATTCCTTTATAATTTGTAGATTGATATAACGAAAAATAATGATATTAAGATCAAGTAAATGAGACTATTATAGTAAGTTAACAGGGTTCTATGTGGATATGATTGTTTCTATATAATATGGCAAAAATTGATTAATTATAAATATTTTAATAATATGTTCATAAATTAACTCATTTGATGATTTGACATCATATGGATATCTTATTAGGCAAAATTAGCCGTAAATGAGAATATATAATACTCTAAAGGCAAAATATTTTTATTCATTATATTTGATAAGTCTAACTTCAATTTTTTTCAGAATTTTCGAAGTAGAAAATATTTATAGTTAACATAAATTACCAATTTGTATCAAAAAATTCATTATTCTCCACAATCAAAAATTTTATGTAAATACCGGCTGTGTTAATTAAAGGAAATAGATTTAGCTTTGAATATCCTATTTTTAATCTATTGATCTTTAGATTATTTAAAGGAAAAACAGAATATCCACTTTTATTGTAATGTACACTTTGTATTTGTATTTTCTTGGTTTGAGTTTACTTAAAACAACTAATGCACTGGAACCTTTTAGAGAGCAAAATAGAAGTCATATTTCTGTCTGGAATTGGATTTAAAGATTTGATTCTTTACAAATCTACAAAAGGAAAAGAGTTTCTGCCTTTATAATTGATGAAACTTATTCATATTGGTAGACAACATTTCTGGTTAAGGATTTGTATTGAACCAATTCAGAAATCAGTGTTTGAAATAAACATTTCACAAGAAAGAAATATGTTTGTAGCAATAATTCATTAGATCTCTTGTTGAGAAATATGGAAATTATATAGTTTATACTGATGGTGGAACATGGTATCCACAGGCTTGTAACTTTTTACATTTGAAACATCATTTACATTCTTCTTTAGAACAAAGTTTGATAGAAAGAGTAATGCAGTCATTTTAAGGATAAAACTGAGAGTTTTGATGATTACTATCCTTGTATTATTAACCAAAAGAGAAATTGTGATCTGTCACATGTATACAATTGGCTAAAGTTGTTCATCTATTTGTATAATACAACAATTAGAAATAAGATACCATTTGGGAAGAGAGGTGAAGTAGCCTTAAATTAACAGAGCCAAATAACCATAATAAATATAATAATTTATCATTTTATCTAAATTAAATAGAAATACTGTCAATATTTTTCAGACCTACGCAGAT
>DATFCH010000518.1:0-2561 GCA_035253345.1 Nitrososphaeraceae archaeon | reverse complement strand
CTGAATAATACTAATATAATATTTTATTTTAATCTTTATCAATAATAATAATTTAAATTCTTAACATTTTAAAATTGAAACAATTAAAATAATAATTTTTTCGTTTTATATGAAAATTGACAATCCAAAAATAATAATATGAAAAACATAGAATATAATCTTCATTAATATCTGTCATAACAATCAAAGATAAAGTCAATAAATATATTTTTAGAATCTCTTGAACAATCTTTTAATTAAATAGTTTTCATGATAAATGATATTATGAAAGTTAAAAAATCAAATGATAATTATCCTTTTGAACGATTTGCTTCAATTAGGAGAAACAGTAGCTTTGATTTCTTCAATAAAGATCCATCTTGGATTTTGTATGTTTCGGATATAAATGGACAATTTAACTTGTGGCGACAGAGATCATACCTAAGCCATGAAGGTGAAACTTATGCCTCACATCAATTAACCAATTTTATTGATTATTCGATAAGACATGTTTTTTCCTCTCCTGTTGACAATTGTGCCATCTTTTTTGCTGATCATCATGGTACAGAGAACTTTCAAATATATAGAATAGATGACATTTTCAATTCCTGGCCTCAATCTATAACTAATAATTCTAATGTGAGATATGAATGGGGTTCGGAATGTTTCAGTCCCAATGGCAAATATATCGTATATGGATCAAATGAATCTAATCCTTCTGATATGCTCGTATACGTAAGAAATATGAAGAGTACATCTGAGGACAACTTCTGTATTACTGAAAGAGAAGGCTGGTATACTCCTGGTTACTGGTCGCCAGATAATAAAAGGTTAAATTGTATTCAACTGGTTACTCTTACTGATTATACTGTCTGGATTGTAGACGTAGAAAGCAGGAAAATGGAAAAAATTGCATTAGATAATAATGTAGATAAAAGCAGCAGATTTATCACCGGACCTTGGCATCCTGATGGAAAAGGTTTTTTCATTATTTCAGACTCAAACAGAGAATTCGCGGGCTTGGCTTTTTACGATGTCGATAAATCAAAGTTGGAATGGATACATACACCACAAAGAGATATAGAGTTAGTTAATATCAGCCCTGATGGTACAAATTTATTTTGGACAGAAAATGTCGATGGATATAGTAATTTATTTATCAAAAACTTACTGAATGAAGAAGTTAAAGAAGTTACTGATCTATCAAGAAAAGGCGTTATAGAAGATCTCAAAATATCAAATAATGGAAAGAAAATCGGTCTAATGATAGATACTCCAACTTCACCAACAAATATTTTTGTAATAGATATTGATAATTATGATGAAAATGCTAAATCTAATGCAATTACACAATCTCTATTAGGTAATATTTCTGTAGATGTATTGATAGAACCGCAATTAATAAAATTCAAGAGTTTCGACGGGTTAGAAATTTCTGCATTTTTATACATACCAAAAAATAATAATATACTAAATAAAAGGACAAATAATTCTTCTACCTATCAAGGTTCAAAATTTGGAGCCTTGTTATCTATTCATGGTGGTCCTACTGCTCAAGAAAGACCTTATTATGATTATTCTGGCCTTTACCAATATCTTTCTCATAAAGGTCTTGTAGTTATAGCACCAAATTTCAGAGGAAGTACTGGTTATGGCAAAAGTTTTGAGAAAAAAATTTACCATGATTGGGGTGGAAAGGAATTGAAAGATCTAGAATATGCAATAAAATGGCTATTATCCCAAGATTGGATCGACTCTAATAGAATTGGTGTATTTGGGGCTAGTTTCGGTGGATTTGCTACATTAAATTGTATAACTAGACTACCTCAATACAATTGGAAGGTAGCTGTAGATATAGTTGGTCCCAGTAACCTTGTAACATTTGCTCAATCTGTTCCTGAACATTGGAAACGTTTTATGACCGAATTAGTAGGCAATACTGAGACTGAAGTAGATTTCCTTAAAGAAAGGTCTCCAATTACATATATTTGCAATGTCAATCCAAAGATTAAGCTGCTTGTAATACAAGGTGCAAATGATCCACGAGTAGCAAAGAAAGAGTCTGATCAGATTGTTGAAAAATTAAAAGAAAATGGTATTAGTGTTGAATATATGGTTTTTGAAGATGAAGGTCATGGTTTTACTAAATATAGTAATTCTGTGAAGGCTCTCAAGGCCTCTGCAGAGTTGATAGTAAAAGAATTATCATAACTACATATTTCTATTCACAGAAATTTTCTACTATGTTCTGTTTATATTACTTTTATTTTTTTTATCATTCTACTTATATCTATATAAACACTTTATTATTACAAATAATGTTTTATTTCTAAAAAGATATCAACACCTTTCAATTGGCAATTGGTGGACTGGGTGGGATTTACACGTTCGGTTCGACAGAAGTTTATTCTGTCATGTAAATAGTTAAAATCGAAGATATATTTCGTTTTTATATTTAGAAATTTTTTTTCAAAAAATATTGCAAGAGAATAGTTTAATTTAATTTAATTCAATTCAATTCAAGGATTCTGTGGTATGATACAGAAATTTCAATACAATTCTATTTTTATTCTATAAAAGCA
>DATFCH010000517.1:0-4777 GCA_035253345.1 Nitrososphaeraceae archaeon | reverse complement strand
TAAATTGAAAAAACACTGAATTCTTAACAAAAATTTGTCTTTTATTATCAATGTTAAAACTGATTGACAAAAAATAAATTTTAGAGGAACGAACAATAGTCACGTTGTTTGTGGGAACAGAACGTTATATGATTTATGCTTTCTAATTTATCTTCAAATCTATAATAAACTATATCGATATCGATATAGATTTATTTCTCAAACTTGTCCCTTTTTTTGTAAATTTCGTTAACTTCGATAACATCTGGAGTACAGCATATGACAAGATTTGCGAATCGGTCTCCCTCTTTAACTAAAGTTAATCAGCAATAAATGATAAGTTTCTGATACTCGAATATAAAATAATAACCTCGAAAAATACCTTCAAAATCTGCTTCACTATTATTATACAAATTAACTGTTATTGGTCCAGAAGAATATTCATTGCAACCAATGAAATTTTTTACATCTTTAATTAAAACAAAAAGGTTATTAAACTGTATTCGATTATATAAAGTAAAAAAGAAATAGAGCAATACCAAGTCCATTCATAGAAACGACATGTCCCTGAGTATCTTCTGGAAGATCTATTATTATATCAGTATTAACTATAGCTTCACCATAAGCCGGAATAACGGTATTGCAAGCACTTTATATTACAATGCAAGTAATAAGTAAATAAATATTAAACATATGCTTAATGCGTCTGTTGATTCATTACACACCTATATATGTCATAACCATTAGCACTTTTCTTGGGCATTGTTGCTTTCTTACTAAGTCGTTTTACACGCAGCATTGAATTTTTTAAACTTGGAAACTTTCGCTTTTTCGAATCGTTACCATATACTACATCTTTTTCATTAGCTGAAATGACGTATAATTCACATCGAAAGCAATTTTTATTACAAGCAATAAAAAACATATCGATATTATTTTTAAACGCTCTTACCAGTATAATCGTTATTAAACTTTCGCTTTTTCAAACCGTTACCAGAATTACGTTCATTAGCTGGAATAACGTATGATTTACATGTACATCGAAAGCAATTTTTATTACAAACAATAAAAAACATATTATTTTTAAACGCTCTTACCAGCAGCAATATAATTATTATAAATTCCTATTTTATCAGCACGTGATAAGTTACTATTCTCATATTCTTTTTCCGACATTTTTTACTAATTACTTTAATATTCTTTACAAAAGAAAATTATTTTACAATTTATATATTTTATAAAATTAATCTAATCACGTTTTAATTCATTTTTTAAATCTTAATACCACGTTATTTAATACTTGATTAGTAAATATTAACGTCATTGCCGATTTTTTTGAAGGTTGATTATGTATTCAAAGTTATTTTTGTTATAATACCTGTAAATCGCTTTAACATTGAGATTGAGGCAAGGTCATTTTAATTAAGCACGTAATGATAGTGATGTAGAATTTAAAGGTATTTAAATTTACCATTATTTTATTCGAAAATCAGAAATTTAATGTTATTGCTGTTTAATTATAGTTAAGTAGGGAGATCTATTCGCAAACCTTGTTGTATATTATACTCCAGATGTTATCGTAGTGAACAACCTTTTACAAGATGTTCCAAATAGTGCAAATTTGGGAAAAAAATTTTGATATAGTTGATCATAGATTTGAAGATAATTTTTATACCTTCAATGGCTTTATGCATATCCCTACAAGTCTACCCTATCGGAAATTTTTTTTAATATTGTCGTAAGTTTATAACGATAGTTTTTCTTTAAATAAATTCATTTTCAAGATTTTGGTGAATCAAAGGAATTTAAGTAAATTTTTGATCGAGAGAAAGATTGATATTAATTGGGATTATAAGGATGAATATGTGATAAATTTAGCCAATTGTGAGTTTAGGAATGTAAATAAAAAAACCAAGCTTTGGTAGCAATTAAAATAAAAAAAAGAACAAATTAATATTTCGAAGCAAGTTTTATAACTTGATTCAAAAACTGAAATTCTTAAGATGTAAGCCTGGTGACCGCTTTTTAGAATAGATTTTTTAGAATAGTTTTTTTTAAAACAATAATCCAAACGAAACAAGCTAAGTATTATTTTTTTTAATTATAGTTATATGAATATGTAACTCGTAGGGGTTCTCAATTCAAATGAACTGTAGGGGTTCTCAAAGATGTCAGACTCGCTTTCGCTGAATCTGGTCTTTGCACCTTTCCACAATGCAGCTTTGAATATGCTACCTTTCCACAATACGATATCATATACATAATTATTTTGTTATAACATTTATTTTTAATAAATGATATTAATTCAAATCTGATTATATAATAATTTAGTCGGCACGGAGAAATTTCGAATAGAAAATACGGAAATCTACGGTCGATCCATAATCATTTAGGTATATTGTTTTGTTTGGTCTCTCACGAAGGATTCGCCTGCCTGCGGGGATGTTAAGCTTTAACGGCGACATCGGTTCCACGACTGATGTAATAGAACAAAGTAAGAGAGAACCTCTTATAAGTATTATCCCCCTGCTTTAATTATATTATTCTAGTGGCGCCTAAGAGGCTTCCTGGCTTATGAGATTAAGTGTTGATAACGAACACTGGTTTTAAATTTTCAGTAAATGATTATGTTGATCCTTTGACGGTTGGGTCAGTGGGTATTCAGGGGGGTATAGAGCGGGCATTTCCAGTTCACCCACTCATTAAATAAAAAAATTAAACGGGGTCTTAGCTTTGGCGAAATTCCTTAATTCCGTCACTATCAGACGAAAAAAAGTGGTTTTTTCTAACCAAAAAAAAAAAATTTTACATTTTCGCCATTTTTTTTCCAGCACATACACCACGAAAATGTATCTGATTGGTGGATTCTCCTATGTTCAATTCACAGAATAAATTTTTAATAAAAAAGTGTCTTCCAACATAATGAATTGAATTATCATCCTCATCAGTATCAATATGATTTGTTATAATAATATTGAAGTCGTTGTTATTTTCACTTGATAAAAAATTTTGAAGTAATTTAAATATCATTGTTTTTTTAAAAAAAATATATATATTTTCTTTTTTTTGTAAAAATTCGAATTATATATATATAAAATATGTGCTATACTTTATTATCTCAAATAGTTCTGATTCATCGGAGTTATTAAATCCGGATAATTAATTATGAAACATCTTTAAACTTGTTCAAAAAAGAAATTTCTTTGTCAATGCTTATTTATTAAAATAGATTCGCATAATTCATTTGATTGGCATTTACTACTCAAAGTATTCTAACATATAATTACAAATCATATTTTTCACTTTTAGGTTTTTCAATAAGTGTACTACCTTTAAAAAAAAAAACTCCACGTCTTTGAATTCCATTTTTACTAACTCTACATTTAGGCCATCCACAAGCTAGACAATAAGTCGTAGTTTTTTCGGGTCGGCATTTACAGTACGAGAAATTACAACATAGACACCATGATCCTCCCGAGCACTTATTCTTTCTTGGTCGTTCTTCAATAAACGGATCTACAAAATCTTTTCAAAGTGTTAGTGAAATGCCCGGTGTTGTCCGCGTTGCTGTTCCAGAATGTTGAAGGGGAAAAGGTCGTAAACGGGGTTGTAAAGCTATGTAGGGTTCACCCGCCACCATGGAATTCCTAATGGCTAAAGATCCACCTACCATTAAAAAAAATCCTAGTTTGATTCTTGCGAAATTCTTTTCGTTTATTATTATTAAATTCGGAAATTCTATGTGAAGAACGTAATTTATTTCTAACGGTTTTCTTTTTCGATTTGCCCATTTTTTTAGTATACCATGGTCGTTGTCTTTTCCAAGTGTTAGTGAAATGCCCGGTGTTAAAGCTATGTAGGGTTCACCCGCCACCATGGAATTCCTAATGGCTAAAGATCCACCTACCTTTGAAAAAAATTCCTAGTTTGGGTTCTTGGAAAATTCTCTAAAAATTTTTTTTTCGATTTTTTTGACTATTCTTTTAAATAAAAAACTTGAATATTCAGGCCGTATTTCATATTGCTATATTTGTCAATCAAAAAGGTATGTGTATAACCAGTTTCAAAAAACGCGATCTTAAGTATCAAAACAAAAAAGTAAATAACATGGAAGTACCCGACTACCCCGTACCCACGACTTATAATGTGAAATTACATGTGTGTACCATCCTTAAAAGTATATGCCCGAACACTGCCCGTTCCCACGCCGTACCATGAAAGTACATGGTCGTGTGTACCATCCTTAAAAGTATCAGACTTTTGTAATTAAAATATTTATCCGAAACACAAATAATTATTTTAAAAAGACCTGTTTTTTCCTTTTTTTCGCTCTTAATCTCTCTTTCTTTCTTTTTATCATTATGTAATAGCAAATTTTTTAATTATATTTCTTGTTGCTACCAATTTAAAACCCGATACGATGTAAAATCTTGAAGGGGGTACTACTGCGCTCGGCGGCAGGTCACCCGATACATTGGGTTTCTTCGGAAACTTCAGGATGCTTCAACCGGATAGTTTTCGTGGGTGACTTTCGTTGGTTTCCAAAGCGTTTTTAGAGATAGATTTTTAGATTTTTTAGATAGATTTTAGTTTTTAAAATAATTATTCGATAATCTAAACAGAACAAGCTAAGTGTATTTTTAATTTTAATTTAAATGAATATGTAACTCGTAGGGGTTCTCTATTCAAATGATCTGTAGGGGTTCTCAAAGATGTCAGACTCGCTTTCGCTGAATCTGGTCTTTGCACCTTTCCACAATGCAGCTTTGAATATGCTACCTTTCCACAATTCGATATC
>DATFCH010000516.1:0-6396 GCA_035253345.1 Nitrososphaeraceae archaeon | reverse complement strand
TTTAAAAAATAATTATAAAATTTTTACATACAATCAATATTAAGTATCCTATAAATAGTTCTTAATAATTTATACATCTTTAACAAAACTCCAATATATTGAAATTATTATATAACCTACAGAATATTACATCACAATTTTATTTGCAAGTTAGTCTAGAGCAATATTAACAAAATTAATAATATAAACACAAATAAGATCTACATAGAAGTGAATAAAAAATGTAGAAAATATACACAATTGCAAAAACAACTATTTGTTCTGAAATTAAATTTTGTTTTTAAGATTAAGAGATAGACACCAAAAATATGCTCATATTGTGAAGTCTGTATTCTTTTCATCAAATAATGATTGTTTTTGATAGATAACAAATTAGATGTTATCACCTGATATTATTTCTGTTTGTTCTTTTGCAATAAATACATATAATATATAAGTTTTTCCTCTATCGTCAACTCGAAAAATTTTTTATTTAAAAAAATATAGCTTAGATTGTGTATCTAACAATCTTGGCCTTTCGTTCACCTATTAATATTCCTAATATAAATTTTCATCAAAAACTAAATCAAAAATTGATTGTCAGATAATTCAGATATAATTCTATGGAACGATTTCACCAATCTAGTGTTATATTTTTTCAATATGGTTAACAATACTTTTATATTTCACTCAATACTATGCAGATATTTTCCATATACATTCTAAAGATTTCATGCAATAAGTTATTAGACCAATATGATAAAAAATTTTTGATAGTAAAGTGTACAAAGATGAGGTAGTATGTCACTTACAGGGTTGACAATTGCCATTACAGGAAGTCGTAGAGCATCAGAATTAGCCCATTTGATAACAACCTTTGGAGGTAGAACTTATATCGCGCCAACGATAGGTATAGAATCTGGACAGGATACATCTAAGGAAGCCGAGTTTTTTATAAACAAAATAGTAAATGAAAGAATTGATTATGTCGTTTTCATGACAGGCCCAGCTGTATACTCTCTTATGTATACTGCTAAAAATCTTGGTATAGAACAAAAATTTGTCGAAGCTTTACAACATACAACTGTAATATCTAGAAGTTTGAAACCAAAAATAGCCCTAGCAAATCACGGAGTAAAGACAGATATTATGCCAATAGAAAGTACAGCTGAAGGAATTACAAGGCTTTTAAAGGATTTGAATATTTCTCATAAGAATATTGCTGTGCTCTGGCATGGATCATATTCTCCGAGCCTAAAAAAAGAGATTAGTGCACTTGGTGCTACGGTCTTTGAGGCGTCAACCTATAGATATTCATTTGAGCTTAATGAGAGAGGAGCTAAAATTCTTGAAATGATGGGATTCAAGTATATTCCTCCGGATGAAGAAAAGGTAGTCAATCTTATAGAAGATATTGGTGAACAAAAAATTGATGCAATAACATTTACCAGTCCACCAGCTGCCCGTGATCTCTTCAAGATAGCTGAGAAATATGCACTCAGAGACAAACTACAATATCAACTTAACAATCACATCATAGTAGTTGCAGTTGGACCTTCTACAATGAAAGCTCTAGAAGAAAATTTTATTAATGTAGATGTTATGCCTACTGTTTATAAAATAGGCCCAATGATCAAGTCATTAATTGACTATTTGACTCAAAATAATATTCCAAAGAAAAAAAGACTGCATGACAACTTTAATGTCCGGTATTAAAAATATTTCAACTACAAAACCCACATTCCTTTTTAGTAGTTCAGAATAACAAAGCTTTTGTATAAATTTACATAAACAACCTATAATAAAAATAAATATTATGTTGTTGAAAAATGATCAACAAAAAATAATCATCACTAGCTATTTCTTGTTGATAAATATCCTCCCTATTATTTCCCTAACAACTGGTATATCAATTCTTTTATTCGTTTTCTATTTCAGAAATATCATATATCGTTATTATAAATATCATCGGGTAATGTTTAAAATTTACTAGAATTTAGGATATTATTTATTTTTATTGGTCAACTTAGATATATAATAGTTCTAATTAAACAAATGACACTATCTCTATCTTATGTCCATCTTTTGATACGATAATATATAGAATTTCCTATAAATCAATAAATTGGAAGAAAATAATTTTAATGTTTCACTAAATAAATATCATGTTTTCGTACCACCGTAAATAGCGATAAATCTATCCAGTCGATCGACAAGTGCATTACATGAGTATTTTTTTAAATCATCCATATAGAAAAGTTAAAGTGCATATCCATAACTAATCTAGAGTGATTTACACTTTTTTAATATCTGAAATTTAATAAAATCTTCTCATGGTAACAGGTTAATCTTCATGATAAAACATATTTTTGAATTTCACAACACTTAATTAAACATGTTAATAAATCATCTCACAAGCTGCTATGTTTAATTTATTTAAAAACGAACATTCTACGATTGCTCTAGAATTGATAGTTGTAATGGCTGGAATTATATTTTTTATTGCTGAAACTTCTATATGCAATGACTTGAATATAGATTTTGCATTTGCCAATATAAACAATAATAACAGCTCTTCATCGTTGAATCTTCTAAATGAAAGATACACTATTATTGAACAAAAGACTGTCATGTCTCAACCAGCACCTGTAAGACATCCTGGACAACCATCTCATGAAGTAGTATTTGCTCTTCCTTTAAGAGATGACGGAAGGATTTGGTCAGGAACTGTAACGTTTACTGCTAGTAAACCAATCGAGGCAGAGATTCTTCATTTTTATTCTCCAGAAAAGAAAATAGATTCAATACATGGTGAACCATATCACGCAATATTACCAGGGAATAAGAGTATTGCTATTACTCATTTGAGAGATTTAATTGATGTGCCAATAGAAATAAATGGTATTGGAATAAGTTCTGGTTCCTTTAATTTCGTAGGAAATGCATTAGTTTTTCATAAAACAAATGGGGAACCTTTTACTGTTACATATACTATTGACGCAAAGGTTAAAAATATTGGAAATAATAAATGACAGTTTATTTGTCTTAAGACAAATATAAAAATATTTAAAATTAAAACCATAGCCCTCTACAATTGGAAAATGAATTAACCAATACAGGGTAGATCGTGGATAGCAATTCTTTATAGAGGACTACAGTATTTGTAGTTAGGAAGATTTTTTGGTGTTATGGTTATCTTATTAGGTAAATTACCGTACCCAGATATAAAAATTTTTTTGTAAAATCTTATTGGTATAGTTGTAAACCAATATCTTCAAGTGATATTTTTTTGATGTTTTTTAAATTTCACTTCAGCTTGATTCCGACAGATATCAAATTAGCAGAGTAGGAAAATACTATAATAAAAAAGAGATAGTTTTTTACATTAATTTTTTTATCTTAAATTTAATTATTCTACTCGTGAATAAATTAAAGAAAATCTTCTAAAACCAAGCACAAAAATAATAATAAATTAGAACCTAGCTATTCCTACACCCTTAACTTAACAGAGCTCTTTTTTCCTTATCTTTTTAGTAGTAACTCCATTACCTTTGATATTCTCCAATGTCCTAAATTTTTTTCACAGCTATTATAATAATTAATTGTATAGATGAAAAATTACCATTATCGTAATTATATTTATCTATAGTAGGTATAAAAAATTTGTCTCATTTCTATTGGAATAAAAAAAGTTATAGTGTAGAGTAAACAAAATATATTTTATATATAGACATCCCTATTACCTTTTTCTACTCCTCCAACTCTAGACATTTGTGGTTTTCCAAATTGTTCTGAAATTGTCTTGTACATATTCAATTCTTGCGTTGACAAAGGACGTATTTTTTTAATTGCAGTTTCAAAATGTTTCATATTGATTTTTAATTCTTTTTTGTGTTTTTCAGCTTCGTTTGGGTCTTTATATTTTGATATATGCTCTCTTAGAGCAAGCATAACTGCTGTAGACGATAGAGAGGCAATATCCGCTCCTGTATATCCCTCTGTATCATCTGCCAATTGATCAATTTTAACATCTTCTGCTAAATGTTTCTTTTTAGTATGTATTTTTATTATTTGTAGTCTAGAATCTCTATCTGGAGGTGGAACATATAGAATTCTATCGAATCTTCCTGGTCGCAATAAGGCAGGGTCAATAATATCGGGCCTATTAGTTGCAGCTATTACTACAACGTTGGTTAAAATTTCTAATCCATCTAGTTCTGTCAAAAATTGGCTTATTACTCTTTCAGTAACATGAGAATCACCATAACTTCCACCTCGTGCAGGTGTTATTGCATCCATTTCATCAAAGAATATGATACAAGGAGCTGCCTGTCTTGCTTTTCTAAAAATTTCTCTTACTCCTTTTTCTGATTCTCCAACCCATTTACTTAGTAATTCTGGTCCTTTAATACTAATGAAGTTAGCTTCACTTTCGTTGGCAGCTGCTTTAGCCATCAATGTTTTACCTGTGCCTGGTGGTCCGTAAAGCAAGATACCTTTTGGAGGCATTGCGTCTGAATACGTAAATATTTGGTTATATTTCAATGGCCATTCTACAGCTTCCTGTAACTCTTGTTTTATAGAAGAAAGACCACCAATATCCTCCCATTTGATATCAGGAACTTCTACAAACACTTCTCTCATTGCAGAAGGTTCCATTTCTTTAATAACATCCATAAAATCTTGCATTCTAACTACAATTTTTCTTAATGTATCTAATGGAATGCTTTCGCTAGAAAGGTTAATTTCAGGTAACACTCTTCTTAATGCTCGCATTGCAGCTTCTTTTGCTAAAGACTGCAAGTCAGCACCAACAAAACCATGGGATACATCAGCAAGTTTTTCGAGATTAACGTCTTTTTCCATAGGCATACCTCTTGTATGAATCTGCAGAACTTCTAGTCTCCCATCTCGGTTTGGGACTCCGATTTCTATTTCTCTATCAAATCTTCCCGGACGTCTTAAGGCTGGATCTATAGCATTGATTCTATTGGTGGCGGCTATTACTACAACTTTCCCTCTAGAAGTCATACCATCCATTAAAGACAATAGCTGAGCAACAATTCGTCTTTCTACTTCTCCAGATACTTCGTCTCTTTTTGGTGCTATGGAATCAATTTCATCGATAAATATTATACTTGGAGCATTTTTTTCTGCTTGTTCAAAAATATTTCTTAATTTTTCTTCCGATTCTCCATAAAATTTACTCATTATTTCAGGACCGCCAATAGTATAAAAACTGGAATTTGTTTCATTAGCCACTGCTTTTGCCAATAATGTTTTTCCAGTTCCTGGTGGTCCATGTAATAATACACCCTTTGGAGCTTCTACTCCTAATCTCTTAAACAGTTCAGGATGTCTCAATGGAAGTTCAATCATTTCTCTTACACGTGCAACTGCATCACCTAAGCCACCGATATCTTCATATGTAATAGATGCAGCTGTACCTTCTTTTGAAATCTGTATTGCTTTTGAGCTTTCTTCAGATACTATGATTTCTGTAGAATCATTAATAATAACTGGTCCAGAAGGGTTAGTAGAAATAACAACTAAATCTATTCTTCTACCCATAACATTAATTGGTATTGTATCACCTTTGGTCATCAAAGCACCATTTAGATATTCAGCAAGATACTGCTCTCCACCCGTTATTCTCAATGGTTCTGTAGGAGCAAAAGTAATATTTTTTGCATCTTTTGATTCTACTACTTTAATTTCTATTAAATCATTAATACCCACATCCAATCTATTTCTAATTAGACCATCTATACGAATAATACCCTTACCTCTGTCGCTTTCTTTTGCAGGCCAGCTTAAAACTGTCGTCTTTCTACCAAGTGACGATAATTCTAATGCATCACCTGTAGAAATATTTAGATGTTCGGCTATATCAGGATCAACTCGTGCTATTTTTCTTCCAACATCACGTTGTTCTGCTTCTGCAACCTTTAAAGTGGCAATTTCTTTTGGTTTTTTGTCATCCATATTAAATCTATATTAGTTATCAAAATATATTCATTATTTTGTAAATTACAAATGTTATCAAAATTTTATCAATTGCTAATTTTTCAACATCTTAATTTCCAAAGTTGAATGAAAATATATTCGTTTAGATAATATAGAACAATTTATGAATATTAGTTTTAACGTCTGTATAGAAATAAAACCTTATGAGTATTTTTCCATATTTGAAATCAAATCTTAAATTAGTTTAAAAAAATCAAGAAGATTTTTTCATTGATAAAGATAGATAAAATACAATAATAAAATTTAATATATTTTAAAATACAAACAATAATTGAATTGATATATTTTTAAATAAAAAATTGATTATTTATCCAGTTTTTTTAAATCTTGTTCGAAGACAATAAGAAGACTTCAATCTTTTATAACAAATAATAGTGAAATATATATCAG
>DATFCH010000515.1:0-6215 GCA_035253345.1 Nitrososphaeraceae archaeon | reverse complement strand
GAAACCTATATTAATACTCAAATTTGTTGGGATTGTTAACGAAACTGTATTTATCTCTTCTTTTAACAAATAGTCAATCAAAAATTTTTTTTCTTTATTTAGATCTAGAATTGTTAATTCGTTATAGAATAATAATTTTCTTATTTTGTTATATCTACAAAAGTAGTTAAACTGGTATATTGCCATGTTTTCTTCTAGGACCTTCTTCTCTTTTTCTATATATTGACTTCAGAGCAGAAATCAATCTTTTTCTGGTGTCTTTAGGTTCTATAATATCATCAATATATCCTTTTGAAGCAGCAATGTAAGGATTGGAAAATTTTGTTCTATATTGTTCAATTAATTCTATTTTTTTTTCCTTCGGTTTTGAGGAATTTGAAATCTCATTCTTGAAAATAATAGTACATGCACTTTCAGGTCCCATTACTGCAATTTCAGCATTTGGCCAAGCGAAATTATAATCCGCTCCTATATGTTTACTATTCATTACACAATAAGCACCACCATATGCTTTTCTAATAATAACTGTTAGTTTTGGTACAGTTGCTTCTGAAAATGCATAAAGGAGTTTTGCTCCATGTCTGATTATACCTCTCCATTCCTGTTCAGTACCTGGTAGAAAACCCGGCACATCTACCAAGGCAACTAGAGGTATATTAAAACAATCACAGAATCTTACAAATCTCGTTGCCTTATCACAAGAATCGATATCTAAAACTCCTGCTAATACTTCAGGATTATTAGCTACTATACCTATTGGATTTCCATCAAGCCGTGCAAACCCTATTATTATATTTCTTGCCCAATGTCTTTGAACTTCAAGAAAATCACCATTATCTATAACTTTTTTGATAAACCATTCCATATCATAGGGTTTGGTTGTACTTGTTGGAAGAAAAGAATTCAATTCCTCATTCTCTCTTAAAGGATTATCTTTTGTATCTATTCTTGGAGGATTTTCTAAATTGTTCGATGGAATAAATGATAAAAGTGTATACAGTATTCTAAGACATTCTTGTTCATCTTCTGCTAAAAAATGTGCAACACCACTTTTTTCGTTGTGTATTTGTGCTCCACCTAAATCGTTAAAAGTTACTGTTTCGTTAGTTACTTCTTTAACAACTTCAGGCCCGGTGACAAACATAAATGAGGATTTTGTCATAATTATAAAATCTGTAATGGCAGGAGAATATACTGCACCTCCTGCACATGGTCCCATAATTAGCGATATTTGAGGTACAATCCCAGAAGCTTTGACATTTCGACGAAATATTTCTGCATATCCAGCAAGGCTTGCTATGCCTTCTTGTATACGAGCTCCTCCCGAATCATTTATTCCTATAATCGGAACTCCTTGTTTTAATGCTAAATCCATGATTTTACATACCTTATTAGCAAATGATAAACCTAAAGAACCGCCAAACACAGTGAAATCATGACAAAACGCATAAGCTAATCTGCTATTAATTAATCCATATCCTGTAACAACTCCATCTCCTAAAATCTTCTTTTTTTCCATATTAAAATCAAAACATTCATGAGTTACGAAAGGGTCTATTTCTATAAATGATTTAGAGTCAAAAAGTAAAGTCATTCTTTCGAATGCATTCATTTTTTCTTTTGCTTTATGTTGTTTCTGTTTGTCAATTCCTCCTCCAAGTAAATGTTCTTCCTTTTTGTTCTTAAACTCTTCAAAATCCATAAGATAAAATAAAGTTAAAATGATAAAAAGATTTGATCCTGGAATTTTTTCATTGGTTAATGTAATAATACAGTGGTTCATGAAAAATAATATTAAAGAATTAATTTTAATAGAGTGAAACCTAAAACAATTTTTTAATTCAATTCAATGCAGATAAAAAAGCAATAATTTCAACAAATAAAAGTTGTTCCAATGAAAAAGAAAATAATGTAAATTCATTAAAAAAATCAAGATATTATGCCTAATGATTTAGACTGGATAGCATTATATAAGCATTGTATAATCCTAAAAATCTTTTTTCCATATTTTAGTGTTTTCCTAATGATAGAATTTATTTTGGACATTAAATATATAAAAATAAACTAGTATAAAGGACACGTAACAATAAAGATGACTGTTCGATTCTGGCAAATTTTAACAATCTCTTACCTAACTATGAGGTTTTATCTGTATGAAAATAATACCTTAGACGATTAAAAGGATCTATATTAACCTAATAAATTAACTGGTTCCACTTTATAGAATGGTTCAAATCCTATAGACCCAATTTTTATAAAAATCAATGCCTTATTGTGACTGTTTTCTATCAATGCTTTTCAATAACAACGGTAACAGATTTTTGTCTTCTATTTCCTTAATTCGTTCTGTTAAAAACAGCAGTTGATCTGATTGATGAACTAATGCATCCTATTTTACTTTGTCATTCTTTTTAAGTGCCTGTATTTGTTACTCTTTTTCTTGTAGTTTCGCTTTTATAATATATTCATTATCTTTACTGTCCTCTTTTAGTTCGCTAATTTGTTTTTTAAGAATTTTTTGATATTATTATAGTGAATAAATCTAAGGCCTTTAAATAATCCTCTAAAATTTCTTTTTCTGTTGGTTGGTAATAAGAATCTGATAATCCTATAGCATGTCCTAAAATAAGCTCAACATTTAATGGATGCAATAACCTGCTCTGTTCTAATCTTGTAGAATTTACGGAAGCCGAGCTGGTTTATACTCATGTCTTTTTTCTCCTTTTTCAAGAGCTTTTCATAAACCTTGAGACAGGTGTTAGCAAAATAAAAGAGATATGTTTGGTAGAATAGTTTCGTATTATTGTAGATTAAATGGACTTACCATAGAAGGTAGACGTGAAAGAAAGTTCTTTTGGCAGTCTAGGTCTGCTATATCTACCAATCCATCACCATCATCATCTATTTCATTATTACATATCTCTTGAGCTGGTGATAGCTGTTGAGTATTTACAACTTCTGGAGTAAATACCTGAATTCTGAAATTACCAGAGTCAACAACAAAAGGTTTAGCATCATTGTCTACTGTTACATGTTCTGGTTCTGCAAGTTGACCATTTGCTGAACCTTCTTTTTCTGAACCAAACTTTGTCAGATAATTACCTTCAGAATCCCATACCTGTATAACTGGTCTAATATTGTTATTTATGAGAAATACCCTACCTTTATCATCAACATCTAAGTGTTCTAAGAACATTAGCATTTCTCCATCTCCTGAACCTTCTTTTCCCCATTTCTTTATGAATTTTCCATTTGGATCGAACTTTTGTATATAGGGCTGGAAGCCAGAACTGACGTAAACATTTCTATCTGGACCTACATCAATAGCGTGAGGATGGTCAAATTGACCATCTCCTGTACCTTTACTTCCCCATTGTAGAATAAAATTAAGGTTCTTGTCTAACTTTACAATTCTATTATTTCCAGTATCTGTGATATACAGATCGCCGTTTGTAAAGTCGAATGCCAAATCTTCAGGCATAACCAAGTTCTTACCGTTTATACTTTTCAATTCGGTAATAAAGACTCCATCGTTGGTTAGTTTTTGAATTCTATTGTTCTCTCTATCAGAGACATATATGTTATTGTTACTATCATGGGCAATGCTATAGGGAACGTTGAATTGTCCTGGACCTGAACCAGGACCGCCAAATTTCGATAAGAACACACCTTCATGTGTGAACTTTTGTATATCACTTCTAACTCTATCAGGTACAAAGACATTTCCCGATGAGTCAAAAGAAACATCATGAGGGTCCTGGAATTGACCATTTCCGTTACCTTTTGTTCCAAATTTATAAGCAAATTTAAAGTTGAGTGGAGGTGGTGGTGTAGGACATCCTTCATCTATTATTTTGTCCCCATCATTATCAATTCCGTCTCCACATACCTCTGGTGGTGGAGAAGGATCTGGACCATGAACATCAATCTCAGTAATACTTGCCCACTGGTTTTGTGTATTTCCATTTACAGTGATTTTTACATATCTAGCATTGACATCCGAGAAATCATAATTTTCAGGAGATAAAGTGTTTCCACTGCTTTTGCCTGTAAATATATTGTTAAAAGTGGTCCCATCACTAGATACAGATATATCAAAATTATTCTGGCGTGGGTTACCCAAGTACCAAGCAATATCAACACTGCAAATCAGTTTCTCTATACCCAAGTCAAGCTGTATCGATGAACCTATGCCTTCTTTAGACCATCTTGTGTTAAGATTATTGTCTATAGCATTTTGAGGTGGATTACCAGATTGAAAACCATTGGCTTTAACTGTAGAAACTGGTAGATTGGTACATGTCTGACAGTCGGGGTCTGCGGCATCTATCAATGTATCGCCGTCATTGTCTTTATCATCATTACACATTTCAGGGGTTGAAGTACTAAAAGAGTTTCTATAGACCAACCCATTAATGGGAAATTGATCGGCGCGCAAGTTCATCAAACTGGTAACCTCTGCATTGGTTAGAGCTCTGTTCCATACACCTACTTCATCTATTTGACCTATGAAAAAGTCCTCTGTCAAAGACTGAGAGTTACCTGCTATTCTTAGGGGCTTATTTCCCGTATTATCAGGATTAGAGGTAGTGCTTAGTTGACCTATCTGTACACCATCAACAAAGAGTCTAACAATATTATTACTATTATCAAATGTGACCACACCATGATGCCATTGACCATCATTGTAAGCTTTTGTAGAGGTCACATATTTGTTTGAACCACCAGTGGTCTCAAATCCTCCCTGCAATGTTTCAGAAGGAGTAAACCAGATTCCATAATTTTGATTAGCACCTGAACTTTCTGACCCAAGACCTCCTTTGTTCACAATAACTCCTTCATCGGGAAAATTAGCTGTTGTTTTGAACCAAGTAGAAATTGTAAATGATGAAAGCCGAAGATTTTGAGTATCAAGAGAATCTAGTTTATTTGAACCAGTAGCAGTAAAGGATGGTGCATAATTATAAGTGTCCGCAAAAGCATGATTTTCATATGTAAAAGTTAAAATCATAAGAGAAAGCAACGTAAAAAGAAAAATACAGAGGAAAGAAATTATAAAATTCATATTAAAAAGTTTATTTATCATTATGAATATTCACTTGTGCTTTTTGATGGCATTATCATTATCATATTGAATAATCTATTTTTAAAATCTTTCACTTTATTATAAAGTCTGACAAGTGAAAATAGGATCAATGATTTTCTAAACTTATAAACACAATAAAAAACAATAAAAAACAACTTAGATGATTGCTGTGAAGTTGCATATATGATTGAGTAAAACTTAAGTAATAAATTATTTGTGCATGCCTGCATATGCTTATGATTATCAATTTCAGATTATTTTAAATACGTAAGCGTAATATGTTATGTTACATCCTCATATTCTTTAATATATGAAATATGTTACTGTATAATTTGATATAAAATCAACACAAAAATCAATCTCACAATTACAAATTTAGTTTTTCTATAACTGTTTAGAATTTCAAATATATAAATGAATTCAATTTAGTAGCATATACCTGAATTGGTATATATTAATATTAATTCTAAAAATAGAATATATTTAAAATATTTAAGAATCTGTCAGAACCTAAATATATTAAAGTATAAGTTGAATAATATATATTGAAGAACTTGAACATATCAATTGTTTTCGCTTCCGTATTCGTGATAATTGGTTTACTTTTTTCATTAACTCTTTTTTCCCCACTAACTACAAATGCCCAAAAAATAATTGGAAATAATGAAGATAATCTCAAATATAATGAGAATTTGACTCCAGGCAATAAATATACTCTACAGAAAACCTGTGGAGATTCTTTTTTGGCACAAAGTAAAGGAGGACCATTACCCCAAGATATAGTCTCAGATATCAATAGGTATTTATCTCAAAATCCAATAGCAATAGGTGATGAACCCCTAACAAAGGTAAAAAATGTTGATGGATTATGTATCCTTATTAACTTAGCAAAATCTGAAGGTAACGAGGAAAGAATAGCTAATGAGGAACAAATAAGAAATATCCTCAATGCCGCTTTACAAGAAAAACAGAATCAGCTTGTAACAAACGGTATAATCAACAATTTATTACAGCTAGGTTTAATTGAATCTTCTAATGACTAAATTCAAAGATTATTAATATTAAAGATAATATAAAGAAAAGGGGTTAGTGCACTAGTAGAGCTTCATATAATATAATTCGGATATTT
>DATFCH010000514.1:0-7049 GCA_035253345.1 Nitrososphaeraceae archaeon | reverse complement strand
TTAAATTATTTAACTTGTATTGAAAGAAAATTAAACTGAATTTTATACAATTGCTATAACTTTTTTAATTCATGGAGATGGTATAAAAATTATAGTAAAATTGACTAAATATAAAAATAAATGTTCTTCCAACAATGATGTTTTATTAAAACAAGGAAAATTAGCCTATGAATGGGCTTTGGATAATATGAAAATTGTTACAAAAATACAAAATAAAAATAAAGACACTAAACCATTATCTGGATACAAATTAGGCTTTTGTTTGCATTTAACAAAAGAGACCTCCGTGCTGTTAATGGCTGCCAAATCACTTGGTGCAACAATTTCCATTTGTTCAGCAAATCCTCTTTCGGTGAAGGAAGAAATCGTGGAGTTTTTAAAATATAATGAAATTGAGGTATTTGCAAAAAATAACCAGAAAAAAAACGAATTTTTCAATAACCTCTTTAAAATAATTAGTACAAAACCTGATATAATTATAGACGATGGGGCAGAATTGCATAACATTGCTCATGGTAGCGAATTAAAAACCATAATAGGCGGCACAGAGGAAACAACTTCAGGCATCTTACGGGTTTTATCTCTTCAATCCAATAATAACCTAAAATATCCAATTATTGGAGTAAATAATGCTAAGACAAAACATCTTTTTGATAATAGATACGGTACCGGTCAAAGCACTATTGATGGTTTGTTGAGAACATTAGGCGTTTTGATTGCTGGCAGACATTTTGTAGTATGTGGCTATGGGTGGGTAGGTAAGGGAATAGCATCATCTTTGCATGGATTGGGGGCTAGAGTCACAATAACTGAGGTCGATCCAATTAAGGCATTAGAAGCACATCTTGATGGTTTTAACGTTGAGCGACTTAGAGATGTTTTATCTAGAGGTGATTGTTTTATTACATGCACAGGCCAAAGGGAAGTAATAGGAAAAAATGATTTTGCCATGATGAAAAATGGTGTTTTTCTTGCTAATGCAGGACATTTTGATGTAGAAATCGATACAGGATATCTTCTAAATCAAGATAAATCCCCTAGAGAGATAAGACCTTATTTAGAATGTTACCATGTTGCTGGAAAGAAAATTTTTTTAATAGCTAAAGGAAGAGTTATCAATCTAATTGCAGGAGAGGGAAATGCATCAGAGGTAATGGATATGTCATTTGCAAACCAATTGTTATCAATATTATATATTGCTAGAAATAATAGAAGTCTAGAAAATAAACTTTATCCAGTTCCTACAGAAATAGATGATCAAATAGCATACCTTGCGTTATCATCGTTTGGAATTAATATTGATACTCTTACCCCAAGTCAAATTAAATATTATAATAATACTTTTAAAAAATAGTTTTCTGTATTTTTTGTATTTTATTGAATCTAAACAGATAATTGTTGCTATATCTTATTTATTTTAATTTAAAAATATAAACATTTTAGTTTTAAATTGAAAAAATACCAACCCTATATAATTTTATTACGGAAACTTTAAAAACGTTACATTATGCTTGAGAAGGATAAAGCAAACTATTATGATTTTGCTAATGATACAAATAATAATAAAATTAATGATCTTTACGAAAGTAAAAAATCTGTAATTATTACTACTGCGTTACCTTATGCAAATGGTGAAATTCATATTGGACATATATCTTCAACATACCTTCCAGCAGATATTTTTACACGATTTTTACGGCTCTTTAAAAAAAATGTATTTCATATATGCGCCTCTGACGATTTTGGCACTCCAATTATGATTAAAGCTGAGAAAGAAAATAAAACACCTTCAGAATTTGTTGAATATTGGAATAAACGTGATTTAGGGGATTTTTCTCAAGTGGGTATTTCATTTGATAAATTCTACAAAACAAGCTCGAAAGAGAACCAAATATTTGTTCAGAATATTTTTAATAAACTGATGGTTAATGGTCATATATACGAAAAAGAAGTTATTCAATTTTACTGTACTTTTGATAAAAAATTCCTTCCTGATAGATATGTTTTAGGAGTTTGTCCTTATTGTAATGCTGAAGACCAATATTCTGATCTTTGTGAAAAATGTGGTAGAGTTCCTCAAGTAATATTAGATCCTAAATGTGGTATATGTGGTACACCTCCAGTAAAAAAATCTAGTAATCACTACTTTTTTAAGCTATCAAATTTTTCCAATCAGCTTAGAGAATGGTTACATTCCAACAAAAATCTCCAAACGGATATTAAGAATTATGTGTTGCATTGGGTAAATGAAGGTTTACAAGATTGGGATATCACGAGAGACCTAGAATGGGGTATCAATATTCCGTTAAATGATGCAAGAGGAAAAGTTTTTTATGGATGGTTTGATAATCACCTGTGCTATATTTCTACGTTTGAAACCCTAATGAAAGAAAAATTTAATTTAAATGGAAAAGATATTTGGAATGATTCTATAATATACCATTTTATTGGAAAAGACATAATTTATCATCATTTTCTTTTTTTACCTGCTATTAGGATGGGAGTAGACCTTGAGTATAAACTACCTGATTATATCCCTGTCAGAGGTCATTTAATGCTTCATAATAAAAAAATATCAAAAAGTCGAGAATGGTATATTAGTTTAAGAGATATAACTTCACAATTTAATCCAGATTTTTTACGATTTTATATCGCATCTATAAGTTTATCTACTCAAGATGACATTAATTTTGACTGGGATGTTTTCTATAACAAAATTAACAACGAGCTTATAGATAATATTGGAAATTTTGTAAACCGAACCTTATCATTTACTCGAAAGAATTTTAATGGAATTGTACCTCTTCCTAATAAATACGATATAGATGATCAAAAAAGCATTAAAGCAATAAAAGAGATTTGTAAAGCTAATACTGAATTTTTACTCAATACTGAAACAGAAAAAGCACTTAAAAATCTCTTAAATTTCTCAAATTTCTTTAATCAATACTTTCAAAAGAAACAACCCTGGATTAATAAAGAGACATCTCCAACTACAATCTATATATCACTTAACGCGGTAGGAACACTTGCAATACAACTAGCACCTTTTATTCCATATTCAGCAGAAAATATATGGAAACAATTAACAGATAACAAAAATAATTTATGGGATCAATCATGGAATGATTCATCTGAATTATTAATTAAACCTGGACATACAATCGGTAAAAATTTTCCGATTTTTAAAAAAATTGAGAAAACCGAAATAGAAAAAGAGAAAATGAAATTAGGGAATAAATAGTTCTCTATATTAATGAATCTTGAATGTACAACAATAAACGAGGGCTTATTATAGGCAGATTCCAACCATTTCATAACGGACATTTAAAACTTGTACAACAAGTCCTAAATGAATGTGAAGAATTGATAATAGTTATAGGAAGTAGTCAATTTAATTATTTATATAAAGATCCTTTCACAGCTGGCGAGAGATTAGAAATGATTTACGCTACTATATCTTTTCATAAACTTAATCATAAAAAGATTTTTTTAGTACCTTTGTTAAATTTTGAAAACAATGCATGTTGGTTTGAATACCTGAACTCTATGGTCCCAGAATTTCAAATCCTTTATTCAGGAAATGAATATGTAAGATATCTATGTAAAGATAAAATCATAGTTAAAGAACCGATATTCTCTAACAAAAAAAAATATAATGGAGAAAATATACGTAGATTAATTGTAAATGATAAGAAGTGGGATAATTTAGTTCCAAATCCTGTTAAAGAAATAATTATTTATATAAATGGAATTGAACGAATTAAAACTTTATCTCAATCTGATACAATCCCTCAAAAATGGTAAAATAAATGAAGAGGAATTGCCCAATTTGTTCCCAATGTGGTACAAAAAAGTTTAAAATTATCGAAAAATTAAAAAATAATGTAAAAATTCAATGTCTAAAATGCGGTAACATATTAGATATATAATGGTTTTTTGTTTTGCAAATAAATTGTTTCTCCAAATGTTGTATACTGAAATTTTTATTTATGTTCTTAATATGTATTTCCTTTTGTTAACATTCAGTTGATACCAATAGATAGTTTTAATTTCAAATTAATTTATAATTATTAATTATCAATAACAATTCTCTGCGTAGAATTATTTACTAATAAATATTATATATAATTATCTTGGAGATGAAGATTCATGATTGTAACGAAGAAAATACTATTTCTTTAATGATTATCAAGCAATAAAAATTATTTTACATTAAAAGACCTAAGCCAGACAATAATATATTAAACAATTAAGTTAAGTGTTTATTAGATTTTATCATATAAAGATAAAATATTTAACATGGTATTACTCATGCTAATCTATAATGAAATAAATCTTTACAGTTATTATTTTATAAACCCTTTTTTTATATTCTAGTATGGTTAAGAAATGGGGAGATCAAGATATTAATATTGATTTCCTAAAAAATCAGACAATAGCGGTAATAGGTTATGGCATTCAAGGTAGAGCTCAGGCAAACAATTTAAAAGATTCTGGACTGAATGTAATAGTAGGCTTAAGAAAAGGAGGAAAATCTTGGAAGATTGCTGAAGATGATGGACAAAAAGTCATGGAAATTGGAGATGCTGCTAAAAGCTCCGATATTATTCATATCCTGATTCCAGATATGGAACAAGCGACCACTTATGAAAATGAAATTAGTAAATATGTAACTCAAAATAAAGCACTATGTTTTTCTCATGGCGCTTCAATCCATTGGAAGTGGATAGAACCGCCATCCAATGTTGATGTAATTATGGTAGCTCCTAAGGGTCCAGGGCAAAGAGTAAGGGAGTTATTTCAAGAGGGTTTTGGTACACCTTCATTAATTGCAGTATATAGTGATTACACAGGAACGGCTTTGAATCGTGTTCTTGGTCTCGCAAAGGGGATTGGAAGTACTAGACCTGGAGTAATAGAAACAACATTTAAGGAAGAAGTAGAAACTGATTGGTTTGGAGAACAGGTTGATCTTTGTGGAGGCACTCATTCCTTGGTTCTTAAAGCGTTTGAAACGCTGGTTGAAGCAGGTTATCAACCGGAGGTAGCATATTTCGAATGTTTACACGAATTAAAATTAATAGTAGATCTTATCCAAAAATATGGGCTTACGGGAATGTACAATCGTGTCAGTGAAACAGCACGTTTTGGAGGATTAACAAGAGGACCTAGAATAATAGATAAATCTACCAAATCCAAAATGAAAAATGTCTTATTTGAAATCCAGTCGGGAGAATTTGCTAAAGAATGGGTAACACGATACCAAGACGAAGGGAAAGATTCATTCAAGACATACATGCGCGATATTGAAGATCATCAAATCGAAAAGATAGGCAAAATAATGAGATCGATGATGTGGCCGAAAGAGGACCATTAATTTTTTTTTGTTTACAGTAATCGTTCTATTTTATGAAGCTTGTACCTTAAAATTCTGATCTGATCATGGACCTGTTGAAAAAATGAATTTAGCTTTGTTTTCTTATTCTAATAAATAATTTTTATAATTTAGAGAAAAAGAAAATCTGTCTTTATTGTTATGTTTTCTTTGTATTTTTTCTTCCTTGGTTTGAGTTTACGAAATACTTTTAGAGCATGGGAACATTTTAAAGATGAAAATAGAAGTTATGGATATGTATTTAACTATATAAAAAGTTGCTCCATTGCAATTCATTGCAGATCTAGAGGAGTAAGAGTATCCGCGTTTAAAATGTAGGAAATTATGATACAAAATGGTAGTCAACTTCTTTGGTTTTCGATTTTTTTATTTTATTTTTCAACATATCTTTACTGGAGAGATACATAACTAAGACAAGAAGTATCTTATATGGAGAATCTGATTGGTTATCTTATTGATAACTCTGGAAAATATCTAGTAATTTAAACACGAAGATATATCACCTTTCCATTTAGCCACAAGACTTTTTACATTTAAAACATACTGTGTTCCTCTTTGGAAAAGAGGAATGCAATATTTCATGGATAGAAGTGAGAGCTTTTGCCTTGGTTATTATATCCTCGAACAAATAATAACAATTGTGTTCTAGAACATGTATACAATTGGAAAAAATTATTTGCTTTTCGATAGAATATAAACTCAAAATTACAATTCTATTCAAAATGAAGGTGAAGGGATCTTAAGTTAAGTTGACCCTAATGATTTATATTTATTTATTAGCAAATGATAAAATAGTAATCAATAAGGAGATAAAATAATGGTTGAAATCAGTGCAATTATTGGAATTGTATTTACTATTATAATTGTAGGCATTATAGCCTATCAAATATACAAACGTAGGTATGGTCTTGGACAGAAGGGTTCATTTTCTGGTTTTGGGAAGCAATACCCAAGGGGAGGAGTAACTCCTGAAGGTGAACCGTTAGAATCATATGCTACTCCAGGATACAATAAATCGTTGTTTAGAGTCATAATTCCAGCGGTTATTGGATTAATTATTGTTATAGTTTTAGTTACAGCTAGTGTTAAGACAGTTGATGCAGGATTTAGGGGAGTTTTATTGCAATTTGGTGCAGTCGAACCAAATACTAGTCTTGAGGAAGGTCTACATTTTGTAGTTCCATTTCGTGACCAGGTTATGCCTGTTGAAGTTAGAACACAAAAGGTAGTTGTAAGCTCTACATCGGCCTCCAAAGATCTTCAGGAAGTTAGTACAGAAGTTGCCCTAAACTATCATATAAGACCAGAAGCTGCACAATTACTTTATAGGCAATTAGGATATGATTACGCAAATAGGGTTATTCTTCCAGCTATACAAGAATCGGTAAAACAGGTTACAGCTCGTTTCAATGCTGAAGAATTAATAACTAATAGAGAAACAGTTAAGAACCAAATTGAACAGCAAATTCAAGCACGTCTTGCCAACTATAATATTGTCCTTGAAACTTTGTCAATTACAGAATTTCGATTTTCAACACAGTTTACTAAGGCTATTGAAGCCAAGGTAGAAGCTCAACAGAGAGCGTTACAAGCACAAAATGAATTACGCAGAATCCAAATTGAAGCTAATCAGACTGAGGCAAAGGCGATA
>DATFCH010000513.1:0-9163 GCA_035253345.1 Nitrososphaeraceae archaeon | reverse complement strand
AAAGTGAAATATATCCAAAATTTTTTTTATAAAAAACAGAAGATAATTACAAGAATGACGGTTTTATGCAGAGTGATTATCTCACCGACTCAATGACTAATCTTCATATGAACATTTCTTTTACAATAACCTGACTTGTTTTTATATTATTATTACAAGTTATATATTGACAATGACTAAAAATTTATTTAATTTTAATGAATATATAAAAAAGAAAAAAAATGATAAAAATACAGCTATAGTCATAGGATTATTTGCACTAATTGGATTTATTATCCTTGTATATTCTATATTTATTTTAATCTTTAGAGACCCATCTGTATTAGTAGCAAATATTGTTGTTGTTGCAATATTTATGGGGTTTTTTACTTCGGTAGGGGTCATTATGAGTAAGAGAATGCTAAACCAATAATATTTTTATTCTTGGGGAGAAAAAAAGATAAATGGTAATTACATAATCCCAATTTGCGAAAGGGACTGTATTTGAAATTTCTAAAAGATCTCTATTAATAAAAATTAAGAGATAAGAAAAATAAATGAACCTGTAATTTGGCAAAACAGATAAAAGAAAATCATCTGAGAACACTTTCTATGAATTTCACGAAATGTTAGAGTTATAATCTAATCTAAATACAAGTTGGTATTATAAACTTTATATTTTGAGTATTTCAATTAACTTAAGTTTCTGATAATAAAAGCTAAATACTACATATTATATATGACAATAGCAGATTCTTTTAGAACCGCTATCGGTATTACTCCCTATGGGCCGGCACTTCCTGGAGTTCATCAATTTTACTAGATTCTTTTAATTTATTTAGCTATTTTTGCTAAACTTAAGAGCCTCAGGGCAAGACCAAAAAATAAGTCAAATTTGTTTTATATTCCACTGGCTCCATAGTATATACATTTTGTTTTTGTTTTTTTTTTTGGTATGTTAATGATTAGTAATACTAAATAATGTACGTCTTTTAGAAATTATTTCGATAAACCAAAGAAAATAGAATTGCTTATAATTATATTTTCATTTCTTATTTTCCTTTTTGTCTAAACATTACTTAAATACACGAGCTCTAACTACTTTTCTTAAGTTTAATCTTCTGAGATTAATACCATTAAGAATTTATCATTATACACATAATAGCAATTATTTTTATTTCTTCATATTATGTTTTTATATTTTCACCTATAGTTACTGCAATTTCATTTTTTTTTGATTGGTATTATAAAGATTAAAATTGTCATAAAAACAATGATTAAATTAGGCTTACATACACCGAAAGTTTATTTAGAAGGTTTTTTTTGTTCAGACCAATATACCTTATTATTTTTATCACACTCATTGCATTTATGTAATGTTTCAACATCGTCTCTATTAATTCGATTTTTATTTAGTTTTGTATGTATATTATCTGGTGTTAAAGCAATAAATTCAGCTCCACAATAAATACAACTAAAATATTTATCTGTATTAGTTGACATGAGAAATCTCTATATATATCATCTTCTGAATCTAAATTTATCTTTACATCTTCCTAAACAATTCATATAAATAATAGGAGCAATATCTTTAAATGAAATATAACTGGGATGCTTCAACGTATCATCGTATCTCAGACGCACAAGAATCATGGGGACATGAGACAATAGAGTATAGAAAATGGAAAGGAAATGAAACAGTTCTTGATGCTGGTTGTGGGTCTGGAAGATTAACCAAGATATTATCAATTAAGGTTCCACATGGAAAAGTTATTGCAGTAGATTCTGATTTGTCTATGGTAAGACTTGCTAAAGAAAACCTAGTAAAATTTTCTAATATTGAATTTATCCATATGGATATTTCTGAAATAAAACTAGAAGAAAAAGTTGATGTTGTATTTTCAAATGCCGTACTACATTGGATTTTAAATCATAAAAAAGTTTTTGAACGATTCTGTCAAATTCTAAACCGCGATGGCCAGTTATTAATCCAATGTGGTGGATATGGAAATCTTGCAAAGACTTTATCCATACTCAATAAAGTTAGCAAATCAAAGGAATTTTATAATTATTTTTGCAACAACAAAGATGAAAATATTTGGAATCAAACATGGTATTTTGCCAAAAAAGAAGATACAGAGAAAATATTAAAAGAAATAGGCTTTAGAAATATTCAAGTCTTTATAGAAAATAAAGAACCAAAGTTCCGTAATAAAGAAGAATACTTTCTTTTTATAAAAACAATTGTTCTAATACCATATCTAAAATATTTACCTAATGATCTGCTAAAAGATAAGTTTGCTAAATCAGTAGTAGAGGAAATTGAAACTAATGCAAAAGAATTACAATGGAAATTAGATTTTGTTAGGCAAAACATTAATGCAATAAAATAAGCATTTTGACTTAATTTACATTCTCAAGAGACGATACCTAAAATTAGGTCAAATTTGTTTCACATCCTACTATTAATTACACAAATACAGCTAATTGTCGTATCTTTTTCATCTAATTAATTCTTATATTTACCTCGGTAATCAATTGATAATAATTATTTATAAATTAAAATCGAATTTCAGGGGCTCATTAGATGCCAACTTATCGAGTGTTTTTCTTTCGCCTTGTTCTATTAAATTTTTTATTGTTTTGGTAGAGAAATCTGCATTCTTTAGCATTGTAGGTGACTCTGTTTCACTTCGTGTAATTCGGGTAACAGATTTTATTTCTGCACCATAGTTTTCAATTAGATTAGTATACTCTTCTTTAATTTTTTTTAATTCCTCTACTTCAATTTTAGTTTTATCAGTATATTTCTCAAATTTATCATATAATTTTTCTATGAGGTTTATATGTCTAGTTATTAATTTTGATAACTGTATATTGTACATATCTTTGTCACAGAATAGAATATCTTTATAGCGATTTATGACCTCGGTCATATTAGTAGGAAGACGATCTATATTTTGAGAATAATTTTCGACAATAAAAATATTTTTATCATTTCTTGGAGACACAAAAAGAACTTCTCTAATTGGTGTATTACTAAGTAAACTTCCATCCCAACCATATACGTTATCTTCTATCTCGACCCAAGGAAATCCATAAATTGGATAACCTGAACAGGCAAGAATATGTTTTGCTTTAATTTCTGTCATAGTATTATCAAAAACTAGAGGTTTTCCAGTCATAACATTTACAGCAGTCATAATAAGTCGGAGAACATTTGGTCTTTCTTCTTGTGTTGCAGCAAGATTCAGTTTTTTATAATCAATATACTTTTCTAGTGTTTTTTCAAGTGGAGAGTGATCATATATATAAGTCCAATTCTGTAAATCAAAATAAGTTCCTTCGTTCATTTTTCTTATTAGACTAGAACTATTTCCCATTTGCCATCTAGGAACAAACATTTTAGGAACTCCAAAAATTGCAGCATTTATAGAAGCCGAAGATATTTTTTTGACCAAATATTCTTTGTTATAGGAATCCCATTCGAAAGTCCATAAATCCGGAATAATCTTCATATTACTTTCACTAACTTCCATCCAAAAATCCTCTAGATCTTTTTCTGGTTGATCACTTTTACTACCTGCAATGATAGCAGCATTTACAGCACCTATAGAGGTACCAGCAACTATATCTATTTGTATATTTTTTTTTACTAGTGCCTTGAATACACCACAAGCAAAAGATCCTAAAGACCCACCTCCTTGCATAACAAGAACATTTTCTAAAGATCTTGTTCTCTTATGTCTTGGTGGACTTGCTTCTTTTATTTTATAACTCATCTATACTATACAATATCTTTTTTCAAAGACTAAAAATTTATTCTTTTTATTGCTAATTATATTATTTTTATCATAGACCTCTAAATAATTGTTTGAGATCTAGATTAGATCAAATTTGTTTCATATCACACTGAGAAAGAGATTAAATTGTAGTGAACCTATTGTTGTGTTGTTTATTATAGAATGTTTCATACCATTCTTTCGACTTGGCATTAACAAAAGTTCGATATTTTTTATGGATGAATAATCATTTTGATTTCTATATCTTAACTACAGTAAGCAAGAGAAGAACAAGAGATCGTTATAAAAATAATCGGATTAAAAAAGATGATTGAAAATCTAAACTCTCAATACATATAAAAAAATATTATAGAAGTTGGATATATTTGTCGTGAATATGGTAACCTAAAACACATCCATAATTATGAAATCGAAGCGGATTCTGATTGACTTATAAAAAGAAAAAGACGAGTAAGTGAAGAAAAATTAAAATTAGCAAAGCAACTATTTTACTATTTGATAAACCTTCTACGACTATTTTTTGAAACAAAACAAATGTACTTTTTATCCTTTATAGAGCACCATTAAAAAAAATTAGATTATATTGAAATCTCATATTATTCCATCGAGCCCGAATGAACTTTTATAACAATACAACTATTAAGTATGGATCGAGAGGTCACTGAAGGTTAAACTATTATAGAATTTAGGGATTATAAATGGAAATCTTCATATTTTTATAATATTATGTATTATCTGGCTCCTTATAAGGTACCCCTTTTTTTCTAAACTCAATCCAGCAATCACTATGAAAGAAATCTAAAATTTCTATATCATCTATTGCAGTATTTATACCACAGAACGGACAAATTTTTGATTTATCATCATCATTACAAAATAAGGAATGAATCTTCAACTTTGTCATATTTTATTCGAACTGTTATAATATGGATTGAAGTTGAATTAAAACAATGTTATGATAAAGAGCATTTTTGATATGATTTGATTTTAATTGACTTTCTATTACTGTAAATTCATTTGATATTTAAATCATTTATTTTTTTTTAGAAGAGGTATTTATTGCCATGCAATAATAAAATCTTTTAATAAATTCATATATACTGATATAACACATAGCTGAAAAATATTTTAGATTATATTAGTGAATCTATGTAGTAAAGTTCTAATCCCTCTGCCCCAAAGTTTTGTTAGTTAATTTAATTAAATAGAATTACAGGCAAATATAATTTTAAATAATTTGATAGTGTAAATAAATCCAAATCTATTACAATCAATATCATATTCCCTCCACAACTAGTAATCAGGCTTTGGGAAACTTTAAAAAATTCCATGATGGGTCTTGAAGAGTTGCTTAGGCAAAAGAGTAATTCATCTCTATTAAACTATTGCCTCTCCTTTATATGGTCCTCTATTTGTCAGCCTATCGAGTCTTTTTAATACAAATATTGCAGTTTCCCTAACTGCCTCGCTTGGGTCTTCGCTCATCCTTCTCAGGGTTTCTTTACATTCGTGGGCTCGTATCAAACCCAAAGCTTCTATAGCTTCATGTCTTACAAGTTCTTTTTTATCATTAAGAGCAGCGTTAATCAAGGCAGGAATCTTAGATTTCATGTCTCGTAGCCCAATTTGAAAAGCAGCCTCATGTTTTACAATTCCATTATCATCATTAAGCAAAATCCAGACCATTAGATCAGCAATTTCATCAAACATAGGATCATCTTTGTCAATCACTTCAGTTATCTCTCCTGCAAGCCAAACGGAATCCCATCGTATAGATTCGTCTCTTTCGTTTCTGAAAATATGTTTAATTTTGTCAAGTCGTTTTCTCGGTGGCAGTTTTCTCATGTCATACTCGTCGAAGATAATTTCCATTCTCAGAACAGCTATTTTAGAAGAATTATTTAAGGTTCTCGCTTGTAGTTACCTCTATTCTTCAATATTTTTAAATCCCACAGATCCAGTCTCGTACGATATAGCAATTTAATTGATTAATTCTCAACTAATAAATCATTATAAAAAAACCAACTTGTGTTTTACCTCCTAGAATGTTTTTATTGTTTATTGTCTAGCCATATAATTTAAGAGAAAACTATTGTTTATGAATTAAATATATTTTCTTACAATAATTATCATTAATTTGAATACTTGGAAACGAATTCAAAAATAGATTTAGCCAGGTCTATAGTCAATTTACGCATTTGTCTACATTAGTTCGTAGTTCATTGGCGAATTCAAATCATATTGCATTAGATGCATTACGCCATTTCTTATTAATATAATGATTAATAATATATCCTTCAAGATCCGGGATTGACCGGAGAAATTGTTGCACGAAATACACTATGGTTTTTTCTAACATATCTATTAGACGGTTTATTGCATCTGGCTGATTTTTTAGCAATCTCCAAACAGTATTTCCATTCTCTATTCCTATAATTATATCTGCCTTATCTGTTTCAATTCTATTATATCCATGAATATGAAACAAATAACCCAATAAACTTTTATCTCGATTTTTAAAATACAATGAAGATATCATTCTAACTAATAGAAAAGTAATTATCTAAGCTAGAAAATTAATATATTTTTAGATTAGAATAAACATTATACAATTTCTTACTGATTACAAATCCAATGAATTTAAAATTAATAATTTCACAATATTTTTATTAGTATTTATTAACTGCTATATAAACAACAATTTAAATCAATAAAATTTACACAAGACCAAAAAACAAGCCAAATTTGTTTCGTTTCCCGCTGAAATAACTAAAATGTGATTATCCATAATTTTATAATATAATATATAATCTAATATTAAAAGCTAATTATAAGACATTTAACTATGAATAATAAACAATAAGATGATTAATTAATAAAACGATAACTTTTTAGGCGCCGAAAAAATTATGTCAAAGTATAATAACAATGTAAATATTATAATTAATTGACAGAGGATAAAATTAAAACATTTTCATCTTTACAATAATAAAATGACCCGTATTATCCACGTTGTTGTAACTATCAAAACAGATAATGCATCTAGTGCTGATGCTGATGGACCAGTCTATCTAGGTCTAGGTCCACTGGAATAAATATTAGAAAAAAAATAGTAACCAATTTGAAAAGGTAAAACAGATGAGTATAGAATTCAACTATAAAATAATATAAGGATGTTAGTACATGTTAATATTCATCTCTAAAACTTTTTTTACATAAATGACTAAATTTTGATTTAATTTATTTCCTATACAGATAAAAAAATTAAATAATCAAACATAGGGCACTCCATAATGTCAGTAAATATTACTTGAATTATTGGAGTTTCCATCATTTATTACTATATTGTAATTATAGATACAATTGATCAATTGATAAAAATTTTGATATAAAATTTAAGTACTAGAAAATTTTATAAAAAAAAGATATTTTTAAAAAGAGAATTTTCTTATTTATTGAAGAGCAATTTATTTTTATATTATTATTTGATTATTATTCTATGAATACAAAATTTACCTATGGAATTATAATAATTATAAGTGGATTCACATACTCGATCTTGCATATTGTGAACTACTAAGAGGAGGAAAATAGAATAATTCATTTTATGATATAACAAAAAGAAACAAGTTATAGACTAAAAATAAAAAAGTTAAAAGTTATGATGAAGAACATGATAAGAAACAGATAACAACTTGGAACAACTGTCTAATTAGAATAAGACTATTTTATATATAGCTATATAACCATGATAATATTATTGATCCGAGGATTATACTTTTACTCATGTTTGATTTCAACATGTTACGTTGTGAAAATGCCTTGAGTTTCATGATCGTCTATTTATTTCTTATAACTCTCTTTGTGTATATGTACCACCACCCATTGAATCTTCCTTAGACGTTTTATGGAATCCTTATCGGTGGTGTTTGGATCTATAAAATGAATGACTATTTAAGAATCCAGATGTAATCTGTCTCGTTGCCAAGAACATTCTTAGATAAACCGATGCTATTATTTAGAAAAGACAATGATTCGTCTTGCGTATTATTGAATAGTCTTATTCCATAGAAAACCCAACGATCATCAACTGGTTTTCCTATACCTGAATATATCCAAGCAATGTTTTGTCCATCTGGAGTTTGGAATGTTCCATTACCTATACTCTGAACTAATTTATCAGATAAGTAAATATCTCTGTAGGTCTGATTGTTTGTAACATTTCCTATACCTTTTAGAAATCCTTGGTCAGTGTAATACGTCTCCGTCATTTGGTCAGGGGTTGATATATTCTTTGATCCTAGGAATGTGGTTATATTTTCATTAAAAATTGAATCTGCTATGTCCAAAGGTATTGTAAATTGTCCATTGATACTTTGCTTGGGAGATGATGCTTGTACAGATGTATCAGAATGAATCAGAAATAGACCTCCTGTCGTAAAGGTGATAATCAAAAATACAGACAGACATAATGACAAAATCTCTATCTTTTTCAAACAAGCTTGTAAAGATGACGTGATTTAAATACATTTTGCATTAGAAACTTTTTTTAATAGATATTCATTCATTCAGGATATATTATTATAAGTTACTTAATCTGCTGTAAATAATTATGTTATTAAACAGTCATACAAAACTAATGTAACTCTATCCTTAATTTGTAACTTATAAATAATGGCTTGAATATGTTATGCTCGAATATATCACTTTTTTCTATAACAGACACAGAAAAGTATGCTAGTGTCTCCAAAAACAATTTAGCATTTGATCAAGGACGAGGAGTAATTAAGACCAATGATGGTATAAAATTGCAAACTATACATTTATAGAAGTGACTAATGGTACTACATATAAAATGCTTCAGCATATAGCAGAATTTCCACAGGGAAACTATCATTCTTGAATAATATATTATGTATATATAAGGGTGGTTTTTAAGATGTCTGTTTAATTAGACATTATTTATAATATGCTAATATACATATTAAAACTTTAAGAAATAAAATAATAGAAACATTCTCATTAAATATAACATAACAATCAATTTTTAATAAATATTATTCATATTTTTATATGAGGAACTATTATCCTGTAATTATGTTCTGTGATCATTTTTAGAAGAATTTTTCAATGTATTTCAATTTTCCGTAAATTAATATAAGAATATCGCTATCAGGTCATCTTTATGTTCCCGTCAAGCATAATATTCTATTATAATTTGTAATACTAAAAATTATCTAAAATAACATATATTAAATATATAACTTTAAATTCATTTATCTTTTTTCATCATTTTTATTTTCTTTTTATAGACGCCAACACCTATTCGCCTTTATCATGATAACACAATATTATAGCCGCTTAGATATTAGTTAAATCTG
>DATFCH010000512.1:0-6309 GCA_035253345.1 Nitrososphaeraceae archaeon | reverse complement strand
ATTAAAAAAAAATAATCTTTAATAATAAATAGGTTTTTATTATTAAATATTAACCTACAATATTATGTCTAATAATACAGTTCCAAAAAACTCTTCTAAAAAGTCTATTAAAAAAACCACAATAGCAGCGAAGGAGGAAGTAAAAGGAACAAAATCAGCTCCTATAACCGTAGATTTAAACATACTTAAAGTTCTGATAAACGAACGTCCTCTTATTCCATTGTTTAGAATATTAAGGAAAAATAAAGAATTACACACAAGAGAACTACTTATCGCAATGGGAAGTTGGGGATATGGACAATCTTTAATGAAAAGAGCCACAAATTTAGGTTTAATTGAAAGGAAGGTAAAGAAAGAAAAATCTCCTGGACGAGGGAAGCCACGGATTTATAATTCTTTAACAAATAAGGGTAGAGAAGTGGTAGTATTAGCTGATAAAGTAGGATATGCAAAGTAATTTTTAGGAAAAACCTCTTATTTTTAATATGATTATATTATTTATATAACAATTAGAATACAATATACAGATAAAAGTACCTGCCATCAACTATCCCTATAACTATTCATAAAATGTACAAAAAAATCTAAATGAGGTATTTGCATTGTTTTGTACATTTCCAAAATGTTATTCAATCTTCTGGAAGAAGGATATTGGTTGAAAAGACTTTAAATAGGAAAGAGACATTATTTGTATTACATTACCAATAAGAAATATTAGTAAAAATAATGAAAAAAGTAATTTTTAATAATAAAAGCTAAACACTTAGTCATAGAACTTTAAAGGATAGTTACAATGAGGTCTTTTACAGAGCAAAGACAACAATTATCATAATATAATTGAAAATATGAGGTTGTGCTAATACAAATAAATAAACTTTTTATAAAAAACCTTTGTAAAACAAACTAATGTCTAAGTGTTATATGTGAGTTTTTTGAATTTCTAAAACTTTTTGTTCTCTTTCTAAGAATAATAATTCGATTATCTTTCTGAGATTTTCTTTGTATTTTTTCTTAGAAAAATTATTTGTTAAATCGCTTATATTTTTTCTTTCATTCTCAAGTTCATTGCTAACATTCTTATTTTTTATTATTTTTGCAATAATTTCTGTCGCATGTGCTATTGATTGGTATTGGTAGTTGGAAGGAACAAATTCTGTGTTGCCGCCTCTGTCAGGTGCTATAGGAATAAGTCCTGCACTCATTGCTTCAACTATAGATATTCCAAAAGGTTCATTGAGGGTGGGATGGATGTATATGCTCGTCCTTTGTATAAGTTTTTGGAGTTCGTCAAAAGGAACATCAGGTTTGATTTTTATATTATCTTTTAGATTGTATTTGGCTATTAAACTATTGAGCTTTTCAAGATAACCTTGATTATCTGAGTTAGTATTTCCTACAATAGTCATATTAAAATAATTAATATTTTCTTTTTCCTTTAGTTTTTTGCCAATTTCTATTGCATTTTCAATACTCTTTTTGTAATTTATCCTTGAAATAACTATAATGGAATTAGGATCCTTTTCTGTGAATTTATAGATATTTTTGTTGTTACCACGATTGCAGACTATCTTAAATTTGTCTATGTCTACAGGGGGATAAACAATGGTTGTTTTTACTTTATCATCTCCAAAAATTTCTTCTATTGCCTCCTTGCTAAATTTTGAATTAGTTATAATAAATGTTCTATTCATCATTTGATTATAGTTTTCAAATACCTTAAGAGCAATCGCATCTTTTATTTTTTGAGGAAATTCATTAAATGAATCAAAGAGTTTTTCCAAAAATAAATAATCTCTTCTTTTTATTAATTGAGGGATTATAGGATGATGACAATAAGTTATTTTAATAGTAGAAGGTAGAAATTTCACGTTATTTTGGTTTATATCTTCGTTTTTCTCTTTAGTGTAATTATTTTTATATTCCCTGTTCACTTTGAAATAAGAGAATATGTCTCCATGAGTGTTGATGATTAAATCATAATGTTCATCATTTAACGAAATATTTCCTTTAGAGTTAGCCTTATCAATATCTTCAGGGTTCTTACTTTGTTTTTCATTTCTTTTATAATCTTCTATATCTAACAAAGAATACATATCCAATATTTCTATTTGATTAAATTTCCATAGATGGGATGTATCATTTCCAAAATCCTTTTCTATTTCCTTTAAATTTGGTTTTTGTAATGTTGCCAAGTCAACAACAAAGTTCATTTCATTTAGTAATTCTATAGTTGCAAAAGCTAAGCGTTCGCTACCTCCTCCTGCATTGAGATTTTCATGAACTACTTTTGCTCTTTTCATTTATTTTACTTCTTCCATAAATAGTAACAAAGAATCCATTTCTAATTATGTTTTAGAAATCATTAATTCTGTATATTTTCTATTAATTAAAAATAACAGCATACCTCTTATTAATATTGTTATTTCTCTAAATTAATATTTTCAAATAGGTAGTATAATATCTCTTATTCTACCTATTTTCTTTTAAATACTGACATACGATTACTAGTTGTTTTTAATTCTAGTGTATATTTTTCTATTTGTATAAACATAACTCTGCTATATCAAAAAAACTATAAATTAATAAAATATTATTTTTATTTTTATAGATCTAATTTTTTTAAATGGTCATGAAAAGATTTGGATACGTCGTAAAATTTCTCTATTCTTGTATAAATTATTAAGTTTATTAATATTAGCAGTATTGATGATATTATTTTTTTTGTTCAAATAATGATTATTTATATACTGAAACCTTTTTATGTCTTTGAATAGGCAATTCATCTATATAAGATTATTTTTCAAATTATAACCTCAAAAATCATTTTTGATAGAAAATTTACTTGTAAAATTTTTTATAATCTTCGATGATAAATAACTCATTGTATGATGACACTAAAACTATGATCAAATGTCATCTGTGTGATTCAAAACAATAAGATGAATTATTTAATGTAATTATAGTTGTTTTCTACAAATTATCTTTATTCTGGCTGTAAAAAGTTTTTATCACTGATAATAATATAACTATAAAATGGTATCGATATGAGACGTCATCAATGTGATTTTATAGGGTGCGCTAATTTAGCTACTGGATCCACTCTCAAACAGATAGGAAATTCATTATTTAATATCTGGAGTTGTGAGGCTTGGATTCCTGGAGGGACGCTAGATAAACCAAAGACTCATTATACTTTTCTACATCAGACTTTTGACGAAGAATTATTAAAACAACATTATAGATTAAGAAAGGGCCAGCAAATAAAATAAAATTATTTTAATTTTGTTATTCAAATACATAGTAAAAGTTGAACATAATGTTTTACTAAATTGTATAATGATAATATTCAGATAAATAAATCTGAAAAATAAGAATACCTACAATTGATCAAAATCCAGAATAATATTTATTGATGTATCCATTTTAGGTCAAATAATGTTTAATTGATTTATTTTAGTATTTCTAGTTGAGCTGATAAGATATATTTCTCAGTTTTTTTTATTGAAGACCTCTCAAATTTACGAAAATATCATATTATCATGTAAGAAAATGATAAACGATTCAAGTATGATTCAAACGTACTAATTCAAAATGCCATCAATAGGGTGAAATCATCCGATCTAATATATGTACAAGTATAAACTATAAACCATATCTCTTCTTAACATCATCAAAATTGTTAGATATTGAAAAAATGTTAATACTTTTCTTTTTTAGAGCATATTTCACAATATTTTTCTATAAGAGTAACACCATCTCCCACGTTAAATAATGCTTCTTGTGTGGCAATCTTGCCGCAAGTTATACAAAATTTGGTCTTACCTGTATTATCAACAATGGATCTTAGATTTGAAAATATTTTTTCCATTTTATTGTTTTCCTCTTATAATAAGTGAATTTGATGTCGTTAGTAATTTTAGATTTGTCCATATCACTTCAACTATAAACGCAGTATAGTTATTCATATTGTATATCAGTTCTAATGGTATATGAACTTGCCTACTATTATATCTCTAATAGATAAGCGTTATTCATTGTATCGAATTAATTATTATTTTTTGGTTATTTTTTTCAGCTGTAATCTGAACTTGATTTGACTATATCTTGCATACAACAGAACCAAGTAATAATAATACTAGCAAAGTTAATTCTAATTTAATATAGTGCCAGAATTCAGTTTCCCCCGGCTAACAAAAAATTAACTAATGTCAGAAATAAGTGAATACTTATTCACTAAAATAGTTAATATTTTTTGTATAAATTAATTACATTTAGTAAATTGTTAGTGTAATATTATACTATTTAACAATCAATAGTCTTTTGATATTTAGATATTTATACCTTTAGATAGTCAATTTTTTTAAGAACATCTAATAAATTATATTTTAAAGATTGGGTTACTATATCAATTGTCTTTGTTATAAATAATTGTTTATAATAGGATATAATAGTACATTTTGATGAGTCAACGTTCTTATTATAAAAGAATACAAATAAAATATGAGAAAAGTAATCGAAATAAGTAGAAAATCTAATACTGCTAAAAATAGTGATGAGCGAATCATAACTGATAGCAATAGTAATAAACATCTAGAATTTTATATGAATGGAAGTTGGAGACATAGCTATAAATGTAAAAATTTTACAAATAGTCAATGTACCAAGAAATAAAATTATATTACAATTAGTCGGAATTGATTTTTGCGACAGTAATTTTTTTTAATTGTAAATTCATAGTATAATATAATAATGTTTCAATTGCATTAATAATAACAAATATTTTTGCATTATAGGTATGACTAATCGTTAGACCTTGTTAACAAGAAAATATCCAATTCCTTAAATATAATTATAATTATATTTTAAAAATTGTTTCAATTAAGATAACATTAATAATTGTATAAGACAATACAATAATCTCTCCAGTCTCATTCTCTAAGAATGTAATCATGATAATTTTAATGATACAACTACAGACTATGGCATATTTTTCTTTTTCCAATAAACATAAGTGGTAATATAGTAGTAAATACAACAAAAGTTATCAAAAATTGAAATCAAATAAAGTAGTATTGATAACATATCCTGATGATTTTATTTTAAATGAGGCAAAGCAACTTGTTCTATCAATTCCAGAATACGAAATTGCAAAGGTTTTTACACAAAAATACCTCAATCATGCAAAATATGGGATAGGATCAGGCAAAGCAGAAGAGATTGAAACCTTTGTTAAAGAAACAAAAGAAATAGCTGAAATAATTGTTGATGAACATTTGACTTCAAAACAAATATTTAATCTTGAAAATTTGACTGGAGTTCCTGTCAAGGATCGTGAAAGATTAATTTTAGATATTTTTTATATGCGAGCTACCACAGTTGAGGCAAAGTTACAAATACAATTAGCTGAAATTGAATATAAAATGCCACGAGTACGAGAGAATGCAAAATTATCGAGTTTAAGTAAAGAGAGAGCAGGAAAAGGAGGAAAAGGAGAATACATAGTAGATGTACATTTCCGTGATCTTAAACGGCAAATGTCATTTATTAAAGAAAAGTTAAATGATGCTAAAATAAAACGCAATATATATCAACATCAAAGACAGAAATTAAAATTGCCTGTTGTCTCGCTAGTAGGCTATACCAGTTCTGGAAAAACTACGTTGTTTAATTTACTTACAGCCGAATTCAAAGAAACATCACCAAATTTGTTTACTACCCTAACAACTACAACAAGATTATTCAAAGATTCTTGTAATAACAAAAATTTTATTAAAACAAGAGAAAAAGATGAAAGAGAAAGAAGACGAGGAGAATTATTAATTGTAGACACAGTAGGCTTTATCAGCAGACTTCCACATTATATGATCGATGCATTTAAATCTACTTTAGAAGAATCACTTGTCGCTGATTTAATATTACTTTTAATAGATTCATCAGAAAAAATCGAAGATATAAGTATAAAATATTTAAATTGTTTACAAATTTTAGAAGAATTAAATACGGATAAATCTAAATTGTTTATAATATTAACAAAAGTAGACAAAATTGATACAAGAATAATTAATGAAATTGCAGCTAACCTGAATATAACTAATAATAATAATAATAATAATGTAATGGCTATATCATCCAATACAGGATATGGTATTCATAAGCTCAAAACATTATTGATGAAAAAGCAGCCAGGAGAAATGAAATATATAAAAAAAGACAAAAATTAATAGATAGGAGTTATGTTACCATTACTTTTCATAATGAATAGTAGAATAATATAATTAATCTATCAATAATATGAAATAATATATTTAC
>DATFCH010000511.1:0-2861 GCA_035253345.1 Nitrososphaeraceae archaeon | reverse complement strand
ATTGTTATTTATTTGTCTAATTTAATACATAATATTGTTTTTAATAAAGTTTTAAAAACATATTATTTATATATTTAATAAATTATTACTAATATACTTGGCAATAATCGATGCATATGGAATTGCAGTTCTTGCTTTTATGGGATTGGTTCTTTCAGTAGGTGTACTAACTTCTTTGCTTGTAAAAAAGAGTAGCAAAAGATATATGGTAGCTGGAAAGAGTCTCCCTCTTTTCTTTATTGGTACAATGTTAACTGCACAGGCCGTTGACGGAAATTCATCATTAGGTAATGTTGCTTTAGTTTATCAATTTGGTTTCTGGGCTGGTGCAGCAATTCCAATTGGATTAGCAACGTGTTTAATTCTTACTGCTGTTATCTATGGGCCTAGATTAAATAAGATGACAATGCTTACATTGCCTGATTTTTATTTTAGGAGATATGGTGTTGGTACAGAAGGCATATCATCGGTTATAATGATGCTTAGTTTTATAATTTTAGTAGCAGGAAACTTTGCGGCAGGCGGATTCATTCTCTCTACTGTTTTACATATCCCACTGTTCTGGGCAATGCTAATAGTATCTTCTGCTGTTTTGGTTTATACTTTTGCTGGAGGTCTTTTTTCTTCTGCCTATACAGATATTTTTCAAGTCTATCTTACTGTAGGAGCATTTTGGGCAACGTTTCTCTTCTTTGCTTTAGGATTTTCTGGAATAGATTTTAGCACAATATTAGGAGCTGCTCCAGAAGGCTTTGTGGATCTTTCTGGATTAACAAAGATGGAAAATGGAGCTTTGGTTAATTGGGGAGGAATCCTTGCTTTAGGAATAGGAGATGTAGTTGCTTTAGATTTCATGGAAAGAGTATTTTCTGCTCGCGACCCTAAAACTGCAAGGAGAGGCGCTCTTATGGCTGCGGGATTGACTATATCTGTAATTGTTCCAGTCAGTATGATGGGCATAGTTGCGTTATACTATCTTCCCAATATTGCAGATCCTTATACAGTTTATCCCACTTTAGCGATAGAATTTTTACCATTTCCAATTGGTGCAGCACTATTAATGGGAGTACTTGGTGCTTCAATGTCCACAGCAAATGGTGGATTATTAGCAATATCCAGTGTCATAGCTAGAAATCTCATACAGAGAGATATCTTAAGAAATTTATTAAAAAAACGTGGACTGGATGATAAAAAATTACTTATAACAACTAGATCAGTTACTATTCCGATGATGTTAGCAGGCTTTATTTTAGGTTTTACCATTCCTCAGCCAGGTATATATCTAATCCTAGCATTTGATATTGCTTTTGCTGGTGCTTGGGCTCCTTTAACATTAGGTCTATTTTGGAAGAAATCTAATTGGCCTGCGGCAATAACATCCTTGATTGTAGGAACATCTTTAAGATTATTAATGTTTTTCATAATACCACCAGAATATGCTGGCCTAGATACAATGATTCCACCTCCTATATCCTTTGCATTATTTATAATAGTTGCATTACTAACTCAGAAAAAATATCCAGGAAAAATAAGACATGGAGTAAAGGATTATGTCCCACCAGAGGATGATGTTGTCAATGGAGAAGATTTAAAGTCATACGTAAGCCCAGATAAATGATTGGTTTTAAGTAAAAAATGTAACTATCAAAAAAGATAAAAATAAAAAAACTAATCATCATTTTTCCATAAATTGTAAGAAAAAATTAATAATAGACAATATTATTTAGGCTATTGCCTACAAAAGGGTATGCTACAATCGGTCTGAAACCGGCGATTCTCTCAAAACTACAGAATGATACAGATGAGTATTATCCTGGTATGTTTTTACCTAGTGCACTAATAATAATGATGAATGAAATCAAACGCGGTTTTTATTCAGTGGAAACAAATGATTTGAAGATCGATTTTTCTGGAAGGTATACATCTTTAACTATTAGAGCAGATGTTAAAACATGGTTAAAAGAAAATTATGAATTTTACAAGGAAGAATATTCTCAAAAATATAAAATAAGAAATTTTACACATTTTGCAAGTTTCTTTATGTTAAATATGTTTGAATCTAAATCGAAATCTAATAAATATATGATTAGGATAAATGAGTCTGACTTTCTCTGGCTCCAAGAAGAATACAAGAAAAAGATTGCAGAATATAGAGAAAAATATAATATATTTAATTTTGATCAATTTGCCGATTTTTTTATTAAAGATATTTTTGAAAAGCTCAATAAAGCAAAAGAAATTCTGTCCTGGTGATAGTTACTAATTATTTTAATAGAACACACTGAACTTCCTAGGTTAATTTTTATAGTTTAATACTAATAATATTCCATTCAAGATTAAAGACTGAATTTTATAATTTGCAAAAATCTTTAGCATCTAATAAAGGATATATTAAAAAGTCACATTTAAGCTATTAACAAGTAATTTTAATACAAATTAATAATAAAATCAAAAATTAAATTTAAATTATTTACTTCGTTTTAACTTTAGCTGATAATTTAATTTCTTGTTGTTTTTGTTTTTCTATTTCTCTTTCTATTTGTGGTTGAAATTTATTTTTTGCTATCCAAGCTATAAAACCACAGCTTCCTATAATTAGAGCTATTGATATACCTTCGATTATCATGCAATAATAAAGGATGAAATAAATATATATAATTATCTATTTTTATAAAAAATATATGTAATTATCTATTTTTTTGTATAAATTATAGAGATGTTAACGAAGACATATAAAGATAATATATTTTAATTAGAAAATCGAAATTCTTTATTTTGTAAAAAATATTGATTATAACTGAGTCACAATTATCAAATTTTTAATAGATTTAATTTATAGCTATATTTATTAACAATTATCT
>DATFCH010000510.1:0-2316 GCA_035253345.1 Nitrososphaeraceae archaeon | reverse complement strand
ATTATATTATATATAATAACAAAAGAGTAGTACTTAATATCTTAATGGATAAACCCAATTTAAGCACTAATATCAAAATGTGATCAAGGAAACATGAAGCAAATTATACCTAAAAGAGAATTCAAATTATAATCTTATAGTGTAGATGGTTAAAACAATAAACATTATTCTTTTACAGATAATAATTAAGACAGTAAAACACAAATACAATGGGGCCAGTGGAATGTGAAACTAATTTGATCTATTTTGTAGACCAACAATGAAGATATTAAAATCAAATGTTTCAAAATAATCAAAAAAACTGAGACTAAAAGCAATTAACTAATCCAGTAATATAGATGAACACCAGAATGCAGTCCGTCGGGAACAAAACCGATATCGGTTCTAAAATAAGAGCCTCCTATAAAGATAATATTAACAAATACTTCTTTTATGGCTCTGTTAAGATTTATTAACCTCTGCTATTCAATTCATTAATTAAATAATTCTCAAATGTTGTATCATTGTACATTGATACAAAGAATTGTATCCAGTTATTTACATGAAATAGATTACATTCATTTTACCTGCATGGATAATAATCATCAAAACTTTCTATTCTATCTTTGAAATACTGATTAACTCTTTCTATCAGACTTTTATCTAATGGTGAATGTAAGTAATGTTTCAGTCTCAATACATTACATGCTTCATCATACCATATTCCACCATCAATGTATACACTGTATGTCTGCCATATTTTTCAACCAGTGAACAAATAAATTTTCCAGCAACGAGCATATTTCTCTCCGAGAGATGTAGATTCCAAGCACTGAACGATAAATTGGATCAATACAAATCCATAGCCAAAAGTGTTCATTACCAATCTGAATAACAGTTTCGTCTATTATAAAAGCAGAGACTCTTTTCCTTTTGTAAATTGGATACTCAAATCTTTTAATCCAGTTCCATATAGAAACATAACTACTTTTCTCATCTCTGAATATTACTAATGCCTTTGATGTATTGCGTAAACTTAAACCAAGAAAGTACAAATACAATGAATACATAACTACAATATAGTAGATGTCTTCTTTATCTCAAAAGTTATAACCATAACATTAGAATAGAGACATTCATATCTATAGATTTATCTTTAACTTAACAAAGCCTCTATTATATCATTTTATTTTAAAATTGTTTGAATCATTTCTGCTAATAAAAATATAAAGAAACCTAAAGAGAGCGATGTAATGATAAAAGTAACCTTATGGTCGACTTTCAATTAATAATATAATAAGCATTTAAAATAAAAAATATTTTTTATTATTTTCATAGAAAATTCTATTATTAAAATATTTAATTTTTAGGTTCGGTAAATAAAATTGATTGATTGAGACAAATCAATGAATAGTAAAATTTTACTTTGGTACTTATTTAAATGATATTAGTATACTTAATTGTTATAAGGGACTGACTGACACATTATGGTACTGGTATTATATTAATATCATACTTTACTTCTGATACAAAATTAAGTGTACCACTAGTAGTAAAATCTGCTAAAAATCCACTAGCATAGATTGTATGACGACCTACTGGCAAATCTTTTAACATAATAAATGTACCATCAGAAATGGCCTCAGTAATTTGGGGAGAAACTCCAAAAATATTATTTTCAGGTAATGTAATATTAAATAAAGATGATTGTACTCTATATTTTTGTAAATCCCTTATTGGTTTGGAATCTATTGTTAGTTTAACATCTTTTACTGCATCTTGGTCAGATTTGGCACAATTACGTAAATCTTCATGAGTTTTTAGTTCAGGATATTCTGCAAAAGTACATATTACTTCAATAGGACTTGCAAGAATAGCCATTCCTTCTGGAATAGAACATTTTCTTTCTTCATACCCACCACTCGTTCCTGCAAGAAACCACACATTTGAATTATTTTGATTCATATTACAGTATTGACCCGTTCTGTCTGTAGATGGATTAGAATCACTAGGAGAAGAAAGTAACCATTTCCACCATTCTGCTGACCATTCTCCATAAGACAATCCAAATGGTTTTTCATTTGGTAAAAATATAGATAATGCTGATGCTTCAACAAATATAGTCAAATTATTATTATTGATATAAACTAATGAAGATAACAATAGAGCAATTGATAAAAGAGTAAGAGAATGTATGGTAAAATTGTTTTTAAAATTATATTTATTAAACATACACATCATTTTATAAAATATTATAAAAATTCTTCGAAGCCGTAAAATTAAAATTCAAAAATAAAAAATTTGATTATAACAATATTTAAATTATTATAAAGATAT
>DATFCH010000509.1:0-5019 GCA_035253345.1 Nitrososphaeraceae archaeon | reverse complement strand
TTTTCTTTCACAAACAAAATATGTGATGTATATCATTAAAAATTAAGTTTTAGATGATTTGATATTAACATGTTGAAAAAACCTCTTAATTCGGTTTAATTTTAATAAAATAAATTCTGTTTTTGATTTAGTAAATCCTTCAAGATTTCTTTCTGAATTATTCCATAATATATAATTCTTTTCTCTAAAATAATGATACAAGATATTCTTATTTATATTAAAATTCATTGTTTAGTATTATAAACATTTATTCAAAAATACGTGACAAATACTATAAATTGTTTTAAGTGAACTCCTTACTAAATAATATATACACAAACAAATAGTATATTTAATTCATTATAATAAAATAATTATATTATTATAACTTTTACATAGATTATAAACAAAAATTTTTGTCTATAAAACTTTTCAGAATTAACCCAACAATTATTTATAGATTAGTTAATGATACTTATATAAAATGAGAAATTTGACTGTAGTTTTCAGCATAGTATTCCCAATAATCTTAACAATAGGAACAGTTAGCTTTTTATCAATTTCACAGAGTATTCTCTATTCTTACTCGTCTATGGCAGAAAATGAACACAATTCTACTACTATCCTTAATACTACAGATTCTACCTCACTGCCTACATTAAAATTTGAAAATGTTAAAACTATTCCAAATAAAATTCATGTTGGAGAAAAGTTTAGTATAAATGCAACCGTTATAAATGCCGGCTCTTATCCTGTTACATTTGTAGCAAATCTTTGTGATTCAGAACTTTATGCGACATTTGATAATAAAGTAGGAGAATTAAATGCTCCAGAATGTAAGATGGTTTCAAAACCAGTTACATTGAATGCAGGAGAGAAAACCATAGTTCAACGTATTTCAGATCTTTCAGGTATAACATACAAGGCCTTAAAAGAAGGCGAATCAAAAGCAAATGCTATCCTTCCATATACAATAAATATTTCTGATGATCTATCAATAGATAGTCATGTGAAAAATAGTTTTACAATTACTATCAGTTCGAATTCTTTTTAAATTTTCTTAATATAATTTAATTTTAAAATATGATGAATAGTGGTATTATTTATATCGACTTATTTCAAGTTGATATTGTAAAATTCAAATTTATTTGAGCGAATCAAAAGCTGTTAATCAAAATTAATTGATAATTTATTATAATATTAAACTAAAATACTTGGAAGTTGTTTCGTCAAAAAAATTATCTTTATTAATCTAATAGACCGTGGGTGCTACACTTCCAATCGCTTATTTCCATTCCAAAAATGCATTTTATTTCTGCTTTAGCCGTTTTTAATTTTTGAGACGAATCTATTGAAGTTTGGATTTCGCTTTTGATTTTTTCATTAATTGTTGATTTATCTGCAAATGGATTTGCTAAAGTTGTTGACGTGGAGTATGGTTTATTTTTATGAGCTATCACATAGCCTATGGCTGGTGAACTATCATAATCTTTTGTGATCGTAGAGCTGATCAAATTTTTAGATTCTTTAAGCGATGGTACACTTCCTATTATAATATATGAAGTATCAAAGCTTCCAATATGAGAAGAACCAGAAGATAATGCATAAGAATTTGAAGCATCTTTAATTATATGGATTGTATTAGCAGCAGATTGTGACTTTGTTACATCTGTTTGTGAATATGATTCTGTATTTCCAATTATTAATATACTACCTATTGTCAATATGCTTAAACCTGTTAGTATTGCAAAGATAGAAGTTAAATTTACTATCATTACAAATACCAATAGTAGTTTAGATTTAAATTTATATTACTTTATATACAATAAATTATATAAATAACTTAATTCTAACTTCCATACAAATTAAAATTTGAAAAAACTTTTTTTATCTTGCATAAAGCACATTGGGTCTTTCTATATTTTTTATAATTCTCTTTTCACATTCTTGACCTTCTGGAGGGTTTAAATCAGTACTTGATACACATGCATGATATCTATCTCCTACTTGGATTCGGCCAATATCCGTATTTCTATCAAAAGTAAATGTCCTACTTATTGTATATCCTCCTATTTTATTGAATTCTTCTTGAACATCGTCAATAATAACAGACTTGATTTGACCTTTTATCATTGCAGTAATTTTTAGTTTTTGCGTATTCTTTCTATCTTCCATGGGAGAGTAAATCTTAAGTTGAACTGAATCATCCTTCTCTTCTTCGAGATTCGATTTGTTTGTCTCATGAATATTTGTAGATAGTAACTGTGAATATTTACTACTACTATTATTAAAAACATTTTCACTATCTCTGTATACTAACGAGCTAGGTGAAAATAAACGTGTTATCGTTGGTTTATCAGGACCAAGAAGATCTCCCTCATCACAATCAAAATAAGTCAAAGTATTGTATTCTTTTGTTAAGTCTTTCACATGATATGCACATACAAAAAATTCGTCACGGTCTCCTGCCTTTAAAAAACTAGTTTCTTTATTTACTGCTAGATTAACATTTAGAGTCTGTTTTGATTCATCTAATTTATCCAATGTTATATTTTTTATAACCTCCTGACCATTGATATATGCAGCAATTCTTAAAAATCCTTGTTTCTCAAGATTAGCTAAATTTATTCGTGCTTTAACCAGTACTTTGTTTTCAAGATCAATATCGTCATCTTCCGTATAAGTGTCTTCACTATTAGTACTAGTTATTTTATCATTGTTATTTGTTTTCTTTATTGTACTTTTATGCTCATTTTCACTTTTCTTTTTTGGTGACTCAACAGGCGGGTTCTGAACAAAATTATCTTCATTGTTTATATTATTATTATTATCTGTATTTTCTTCTACTTCGTCGCCTATGTAATCTCCAGGATCAAAGATAAAATCAAAATCTTCCTGTACATCATTGTTATCCTTTATTGCATCTGATGATTCTATAGCAATATTAAAAAATAGAAGACTACATGCAAATGTTATAACTATTAGATAATTTCTTTTAAGTAACCCTTGGTTCACCTAGTTTCTACCTCTTTTACGTTGATAGGGAAATATAATAAATTCAATTTTATGGTTTGAATAAATGATATATAGAATAAAATGACGGAAGTAAAATTTTTTGAAAGGTTAAATTTAATATTCATTTGTTTTTTAGGATCGTCATTATCTCTAATAAAGTAAAACGAAGAAGTAATTAGTATAATCTTATTATAATAATATCTGTAAAATATTATTATAAATGAATTCTATTATAATGATCTTTTTGCTTTAAATTAATTTTTAAAATTTTCCTGCTGTATATGAAGAATTTAAGTATATATGGCTTATTTTTGTTGTTTCCTCTGATTTACCTTTTCAAAATAACTAAATCTTGTACTTTATTCAATTTGGTTTTGACAGCAAAATTAAAAACCTTTAAAAGAAGGTAATACTAGAAAATTTTTATATGAAATTTATCTATTCAATATTAGTCTATGCTGTTTTTATACTTGTCACAATTTCCATAATAACCATGATTGTTTCTGCACAATCTAATCCGGATGAATTAAAAATCTATACATACTCTCAAGGAAAGTTTATCGTAGATTATCCTTCTAATTATGTTGTAGAGTCACAGGATATTATGATTGATACTGATAAATAAACTTTACACCTTCAAAACTATTCTGATTTGCTAAGTTAATATAAATCCATAATTATAATAATTTACAATAATTTATAACAGTTAAAATAATATTAAAAAGTAATGAAAAAACATAATTGTTAAAGGCTATTTATCAATTGAGGCATTTTACAATTTGAGTATTTAAACAATCTTCTTTCTCTTTGATTATACTGAGATTTTTGTTCAGTGGAAATATTATATTATACTTATTTTAGACAAATATTCAATCATAAGATTCTACTGCAAGTTTCTCACTGATCTCAAAATCTAAATACCATTTATCGTTCTTAAGTAGTTAATTCTTCTCCTTTAATCTCTCATTTTCATAAGTTATGAATATTATTGATGATAATGATACAAGAGATGCCTGTTATGGGACACAGCATAAAAATAAATAAAAATGAAAGTTTTATTTTTGGGGACAGTAATAAAAGATCATAACCCAACAATCATCAAGGAGAAAGATACTGAAAATAATAATATCATACTAATTAATCAAGCTCAATGATGAATTTAGCCTAAAAATTTATGTCCACGAGTATTATTATCATCTATTGATAGAAATAATTTATACAGTATGATTTCAATTCAAGAAAATGTTATTGAACAACAACAATAAGAGCTGCAACATATAGACAAACTAGCAAAAAAAAAATTTTAATATCAATAATCTCCAAGTAATTCTCTTTCGGTCAACGAGTTATATGCAAAATTAACTCCAAAATGTACTTTTTTCCATCAAGGTATATAGTATATAAAAAAATTGAATGGTATGACATCTCCCGACACTATTTTCTTAGTATAACCATTATCTTAAAATAAATGGATGACTAATAATAAATATGAAAAATAGAAGTAGGACTGAAATAGTAGGTAGTATACTTGAATCAGCAAATGGCGGAGCAACTAAGACAAAAATTATGTATAAATCTTATCTCAGTTATGTACAATTAAAAGAATATCTTTCTGTCTTGATTGAAAACGATCTAATAGAAAATCTTGGAGCAACTCAAACTTATAAAACTACAGACAAAGGATTAAACTTTCTAAAAATGTACAATGAAATTGGAGAATTATTAAGAACTTAAATAAGTATTGTAAAATATTAAAAATACTGTCATTGGTTCGGAAGTTTTTTTACTTACACTGTTATTAGTTAAATTTTTCTGATTGGTTTCGAATTTATTTATAGTGTAGGTTTTCTGACTTGATTAAATATATATAATTTATATGCTGATTACTTTATATTTTGATTTTAACAAATCCAAAATTTTTTAGTTAGATAGTTAACTAACTAACTAACTAACTAACTAACTACCAATAATATATTCAGGAAAATATGATTTATGAGATAAGATAGATGATGATTACCTTAAAGT
>DATFCH010000508.1:0-2284 GCA_035253345.1 Nitrososphaeraceae archaeon | reverse complement strand
TATATGAATTCAATATAATTCTATCAATAAATTGTAAAGATGCTGTAGAGCTTAATGTAATCATACAATATGCTGAAATAGAAGAGGGACTTATGCCAAAGAACACAGAATAAAGAAACATGTTATACAGAAGACTGTTAGAATGAAACATTTTCTAAAAATCCCGAACATTTCAAGAAGATATAAAAAAGTTTAATCATATATCTTTATTTTTGTTGAATATGTATTGAAATTGATTAATGTTAAAGAATTTGTGAAGTAGAAGTTCATTATATTTATAATTAGGTTTGTTCTCGATTTGAATAATTTCTCATATAACAATAATTATTTAATTTTCAATTAAAAAATTCGTTTATTGAGCAAACCTAGAGAGGTTCTAAATTAGGAGTCTACCTTTTTATATGAACTACGTGATATTTAGTTTTTATTGTTAGAAAATTTTGTTTTGAAAGCCTTTAAAAAGATTTTTGAGTAAGGTTAAGAATGACCTTTGCTAATACATAAATATCGTAAAATAGACTATTTTCTTTTATTACTTCAATTTTTTAAATGTATAATTAAAAAATTAATAGTATAAGCAAATAGAATAAAATCTTTATTATAATATCAAATTTATAAAGAAAAAATATGTTCTAATATTAAAAATTTAGAACTTATTGTGGTACTGTGAATGTTACCTCTCCTAACGTTTTGGAATGTTTTTACCGTATTATCTATTTTACTTTACTTTAGTTATTGTATTTTTTCAATTGTATTTATAAGCATACGATTTGTTGTTTTTTGCGTTTTCTGTGATTTAATAATTTAACTTTACGTAAACCATATCAACATTTTCCATTATCTTTATTATTATTGTTATTAGTTTATTTCTACAAGAATAATGATATTTTCTATACTGGTTTAGTTATTTTCTATCGTATATGGTATTTTTGGACAAATAATAATGTCATATTCTGCTCATCATTTTGACACAACACATAACATGGCACATGTTTTATAAGGCAGGTTATTTTATCAATATTACTGGATTAGCATTATCTATCATTCACTATAATATTCTATTCAAATAGTTGAATGTCTTATATATCTCATTTAACAAGATATAATATTGTATGAAGAAAAATCAATCGTTATTTTTGTTCCAGTTTCAATAATTATAGTAGTTCTAGTATTTGGAACGTATCAACAATCTGCTTATACTTATTATATCGAAACTGGTAATAGTGTTTTACCCATGTCAGAAAAACAAGACTACAATATACAAACCGATATGATATTAGATGAAATTAATTCAACCAAACTCAAGGAATGGATAGATACTCTATCATCTTTTCCCACAAGACATACTAAATCATCTCATATTGAGAATGTTGCTTATTGGCTTAAAAGTGAATTTGAAATTATTTGTCAAGATAGTAAAGTATTTTTTCACAATTATACACAACGTGATCAAAATCAAATTTTTAATTTAAAAAATATTATTTGTAGTTCTAAACAAGGCTTAGCACCATCCTCTTCCTCTTCATACCACAAAAATACCATCATAATTGGAGCTCATTATGATAGTAGAGCAGAAAACATTAACAATACTTATGCTAGAGCACCTGGCGCTGATGATAATGCTAGTGGAGTTTCTGCAGTACTAGAACTTGCTCGAATTCTTTCTCATTTAAATTTAAAATATAACATTCAATTTGTATTATTTTCAGGAGAAGAACAATATGGAGAATGGGGTTCAAAGAAATATGTAAAATATTTGGATAATAACAATCAAACGAAAGATATAGATCTCTACATTAATCTTGATATGGTTGGCTATACACCTCCTACTGAAACAAAAAACAAAGTTATTTTAGTATATGATGTTGGCAATAAATATAAAAAAAATGATGAATATTCCAAGAAAATAGCATTATTCGTCAAGAAAATAGCTTCTAAATATACAGACTTAGGAGTAGGATTAGTTGAACTCGAAAATACTGATTTAGCATCTTTCGAAGCATATAATCATACAGTCATAGGAATATATGATGGAGGAGTAGAGAAAAATCCACATTACCATAAATCAACTGATACTCCAAATACTTTGAATATAAAATATTTAACTTCAATAACAAAGATGGTATTAGCTACGGTTTTAGAACTAGACAGATTAAGTCAATAATTAAAATGATAGTTGAATAGATGTGATATTAGCACATTTGAAGCAGCTGGTCTTATTAAAGAGTAAATATAATTTGATTGTCATATTCCTTGAGAAACAATATTCAATCTTTAATATTTT
>DATFCH010000507.1:0-14255 GCA_035253345.1 Nitrososphaeraceae archaeon | reverse complement strand
ATTAAAAGCCTTTAAAGTTATACTACGCGCTTTACCTTGACTTTCAACAGATAAGAGACACGACATTAATATTTCATCAGTAGGAGATTCTACTATTGATACTCCATCATATTTACCAAATGTATAATATGTATCTATTAGTTTACCACCTGCATTTTCCAATTTGGATTTAAAAGCATCAGCTCGTTTCGGAGATTCTTTAACGTTTTTTATTCCCTCATTAGTATAATTCCAGAGAATTATATAGAAAGACATTATATGTGGATAAAATAACCAAAAGATATAACCTTATCGGTTCGATAGCATATTTTCAGGTAATTTCAATATTCTTTTAAATAACAAATTACATAATATATTTATTCCACAGAACAATTTACTAAATAGATTATTTGTAAATTTTAACTACGAAACTGTGTTAAAAATTAGGTTACAGACATTCTTATGAGCTCTTACGGATAAGTTTACGTATTTATATAAACAAACATCACTATAAAAATAAAATTTTATATTATAATCCTTACCGCTTGTATTCAGAATCTTTTATAGTTATAGATAATTACCTAATGATGACTTTATTAGGTAACGTATTATGCTTTTAACAATTACAGCTTATTTACTCGAAGAATATATTATTCCTTATTAATTTATATAATTATCTTACGATATCGAATAACAAAACAAATAAAAGAGATTGGGAAATAAACTTGAAGGAAAAATTGCAGTTATTACCGGAGGAAACAGTGGTATTGGTTTAGCGACTGCAAAGAGATTTGTTTTAGATGGAGCATATGTTTTCATCACTGGTCGTCGTCAAAATGAACTTGATGTAGCAATATCAGAGATCGGTAAAAATGTTAGGAGCGTCCAGAGAGATGTATAAAACCTTGTAGATATTGATCGTCTATATAATACTGTAAACGATGAGAAAGGCCATATCGATATCTTATTTGCAAATGCAGAGATTGTAGACTTTACTCCATTGGGAGAAATTACTGAAGAACACTGATAAAATATTTGACATTAATGTCAAAGGCCTTTTATTTAATGTACAAAAAACACTTTCGCTTTTTCAAGATGGTGGTTCGATTATATTGAATGCTTCAGCTGCAGCATACAAAGAAACTCAAGCATTTAGTATTTATAGTGCAAGCAAAGCGGCAATACGATCTTTTGCCCGTACTTGGGCCTTAGATCTCAAACATCGCAAGATTCGTGTCAATGCTCTAAGTCCTGGACCTATAGAGACACCTGGTATTGACTTGTTGGCTCAGATTGAAGAATATGCTAAGTATTTAAAGCGCCTTATTACCACCGTGCCAATGGGTAGAAGAGGCAATCCTGATGAAGTCGCAAAAGCTGTCTTATTTCTCGCATCGGATGAAAGCAGTTTTGTTACTGGTATAGACCTTTGCGTTGATGGTGGTAGGGCACAAATATAGACAGTAATTTTCAAATGTTATTTTTTTTAAATCTAATGACATATTGAAGTTCCGACGTCAAGTTGGATCCCATGAAAGAAACTATTTTTAAAATTGGTAAAACTGATATATAAATAGTCACATATGTTTTAAATAAAAAAATTAAATTCATAGCGAAAGCCCAATTCCCTGTCAGGCTTGAAGCCTTCTAAGCTTCTTTATTTTAGATGTAAAGCCCACTTAGTTTAGCAAAGAGATAAATTATGAATAATCAAGCCACCTCTTTCTTATAATTATAAGGTACATATCATTTAAACTAACTTAATAGCTCGTAAAATATTAAACAGATAAAAAAGATAATTAATTTAATTTAGAGAGAGGAAATACATGAATACCAATCATATAAATGTTAGAGCAGAATTTAATATAGAAAGAGGAAAAATTGAAGAATTCAAGAAACTGATACAGGATATGAGCAGAATGGTAGAAAAAAACGAGCCAGAAACAATAAATTACCAGTTTTATATTAATAGATCTGAAACAAAGTGTATTGTCCATGAAACATATACAAATTCAGAGAGTGTACTTGCTCACGTTACCGGCGTTGCATCGAAAAGTATACTTCCAAAGATTTTCAATATTGCAAAATTAAATAGGTTGGATGTTTACGGAAATCCAAGCGAGGATTTGCAAAAGGTACTAACAGGTTTTAATTCACAAATTTTCAATCTGTCCGCTGGATTCAGTCGTTCAATGTGATTATCTCATTAGGACTGTATAAAGCCCTACTTACTACTAAAAAAAGAGAGGAAATTATTTCAAATACTATAAATCTTAATACATATACCAGGTATGAAATGGATAACAAGGGAACTGTTTCTTAATTTTTGGTAATAACTTTGTATATGTAAAAATAAGTAAAAATATTGTTTTGTTATTTTTAGTAGAGTTTAGTTTTATTTTTGTAGACCAAGTCTATTGAATCCTTGTTTAAAAGTGGGTGTTAAATGAAAAATAGAAGCAGAAATATCTAACACCTACTTATTGAACCCTTGACTTTCAGTTGTAGTAAATATTAAGTATTATAAAATATTGTTGATTTTCACTTCGGAATATATACTATAAAAATTATATAGATCTGCCTTTTTTATCAGTTGGCAATGCAATCTGCTATTGGTAAAAAAAGTTCTATTGAAAGGATTTTAAAATTGATATTTAGTGGTTTTACTATTGTATTTATTTCAACATTATTTATTATGGTAGTACACGATTTAATGACAGGAGAATCTTCCACGACTGGAGTATTGTGCTAAATATGAGTTTTTGGCATCACCTGAATGCTGGAAATAAAATAAAAAATTATGTGGTTTATTTATCTACTAATTGATAGTGTTTTTCACAATAGGGATAATTTTGAAAAACTCTTGTTGCAATATTTTTACAATTTTTTTCTCGGATACTTTGTGTCATTCCTATGGTATATGCATAAGGTCCATAACTACATGATGGGTTATTGGCGGTATTACGTCTCACATTCCTCTCTGTAAATGATACTATATATCTATTAGTGTTAATAGAACTATTTCGAGTTTAATAAAAGATTATTTCAATTCTGTTTTGATAGTAAACTATCCCACTATAGTTCTATTTTATCCCATTTTTTGATATAACTTTTCTTTAGTTCATTCATGCATTCATTACAGAAACAAATATCGAAATATTCTTTCTTTAATTTGTAGACATTACCAGTTGTAACAGGATCAAATGATATTCTACACATAATATACCATGCTAACGTAACCCAATGATTATCCCAATAACGCATTTTTCATGTAATATTCTCTATAATCATTATTGTTGTGGTTATTTACATATTCAAACAAATTTTGTCAAGAGCTCCTTTGTTTTTTAGACTGAACCTTCAGATAAAGATTTTATTGAAACCTTTAACAAATTTTCGGATGAAGAACATCTCAGACGGTATAAAGAATATTTTCAGGCAGATCCTAAACGTCCAGGACGAAAGAAATTTTTAATAGGTTTGGAGTATATGGCAGAAGAAGAAATAATCGTATACAAATCAATGAATAATGTAGAATTATATGATTCTCTCTATAGGTATATGAGAAATGAAATTTTTGATAATACAATAATAGAAGAATTAGGTCATAGAGAAGCGAGAGGAGAAATTGATCAACCAATAAAATCAGACTTGATTTATGAATTTGATAATAAAGGTGACTGTTTAGGAATAAAAAGTTGCATCAACAAACTGTTTCAGAAGAATTAGAAATAGAGAAAAAAGTTATGTGTAATATTCCATGGTTAGCAGACAAAGAAGATTAAGAAATGAAATTAATATGTATTTATTGTTCTAAAGAATTAGTTATGGAATCTTCAAAAGAAGATCAACACAAATTAAAGAATTCATTTTGGTTTTGTTCTGAATAATGTAAAGATATTTTTGTAAATATTCAAACACATAAAAAAAGAATAGAGAAAGGTGAAGAAGAAGATTTACAATAATCTCTTCTAATAAGTTATCAACCTAAACCTTACTTATTTGCTGAACCTGTTGACATATTTTTATCGCCAGTTGGATAACCCTGTAGTGTTTGATCTGTTACATTCTCAGGATCAATAGGTGTAACTCCTGGTCCTTGTTGAGCCATAATAATATGTTCATCATTAATCAAAATTTGAATAGTAATTAGTAATGCTATTGTAATTGTCATTATGAATAGGATACCGGATATTTTTCTGAGTTTATCCATATAATATCTTCATTAAACAGATGAATAACAAACTATATATCAAATCTTTAACTTGGTTCAAAAGGTATACATAGGAGAATATTAGACAGAGAAATTGAGAATTGAGAAAGTTATGCTACACAATCTCTAACAATGTCTTTATTGTTAGAACAACATAAAAAATTAATGCAATAACAAAAAAAAGTTATCTTAAATTTTTATAAACAATCAAATCCTTTTATTGCTAACAAGTCGTTTGGATATGTCAAACTTCAGGAGAATAGACTGCTTGATCTGTCATTTACCTCAACCTTCTCCTGGAGTTTATGTAAACAATAACCAATAATTTATCTCCAATTTTATAAACTTTGAGAACATTTTCTGTACACCAAAGATCTAAAACAAAACTTATATGCCACAACTTTCGGAGAATTCTTTATCTTTACAAGCCATTCTGTTATTCTCCGGAAGATTTCTATAAACAATAGCAAAATTTATCTCAAAGTTTTATAAATAATTAATATAGATTTTTTTTTGAGATAGTAAGAGCTAAACACTCCTTCCGGAGAAGGTTTCATAAGCATTTACCCATTATTATTGTTCTCCAGCAGGTTTTGTTAAATAATGAAATAAGTTATCTCAAAGCTATTATAAACAATATAGATCTCTTTGAATGTCCTTAATGGAACAAACGCACTTTTCCTGAGAATGTTTTTTCACAAGAATCAACCCAATTTTCTCAGGAAATTATTTTGTTCTTATAATTAGTATAAAAAACAATACCCTTATATCTATGTATATATAATCAATGAATCCACACTTCTCTGTCATTGTGGTTGAATGTGTTAAAGGGACAAAATTTTCCTTTAACAATTCACCACAAGTTTATTTATTAATTGTTAAATAACGTATAGGAGTTGTTTGTTTACCTGCGTAAAATAGTATTCAATCTTCCGAAGAATGAGATTATATCAAGCCTTTTCTCTCTCAATCTCTGGTTGTTTAATGATTAATACCTCTTCAAATGATAATACTGAACTCTTGAATTATTTTTATCGTAAAAATCGAGTAAAAATTTTAGAAAGTATAAGTTTATCATATAGTGTAACATTAAGAGTATAACGATAAAAATGAAAGACCAAGAAAAGGTTTTGACAGTTATCGTTATAACCATTACAGCGTTGACTGTAGCAGGACTAGCCATTATACCAACACTTGAAGTTCAGGATGTGTATGCACCAAAAGGCAAGTCTGAGCCAAAAAGATTGAACCAATAGATCCGTCATTAAATTCACTTATAGATATTAAACTAATTGAGAAACTTATGTAATATTTACAACTAATAATACTTCAGAATTTTTTTTATTATACGTTTATCTATCTATCAGTATTATACCAATGGTCATTTTTATCGTGTTCGTCATAAAATGATAGGAGATTTGAGAGAATCATTTTATAACTTTTTGGGTTCTTGTAATATTTTTTTGAATGAGCTACGAACCTTCGATAAAGTTGCTCACTGATACAAATAGGTCTTGTTGGTTTTGGTTCCAATCTGGTGGTAGAAGGGTCGATTTCAACCTCTCTCATTCCTACATATCTACCAAATTCGTTTCTGCTGGGCAATTAAAAAACCAATTAGTTATTTGTATGCTGAAGTGTTGTTTACAGAACTAGTAGTATTACTATTATCTTGAATCTTTGGACTTTGTTGTATTTTCTCATCAGTTAATCCTTCCGTTCTTTGACGCATTTCTGCTTTGACAGGAGCTGGGATATATTCTGCGTTAAAAAGATATTCGAAAGATTTGGTCCTGAACAATTCCAAAGTTTTCTCTAGTGAAGACCATTCTACTGCAATTGCGGTACCTGTAGATTCATCTTTAACTATGAAATTACATGGATTATCTGGTGTTTTATGCCTGTTTCTTCTATATACCAAGGGTGTATCATGTTTCACAACATCCTCAAATAATTCATCAACTGCTTCTGGAAAAAATTCTAAAAGATATTCTTCTTGTTGACCCATTGGACCTTCATTTTTTTCAGTCATGTGTCCAGATTTAGAATCATAGAATCTATTCTTTTTGAACACTGTCTTTGTATACGCTTCTTTTCTGTGGTAGGGATAAGAAACTAAAACACCTAAACTATTAAAACCATAAACAGTACCTAAATATAGATATTCCTTTCCTAGTACACTTTTCAAACGTATTATTTGTGAAATTATAATTCTAGCTCTTGCTTTACCGTCTGAAGGTTCTACAACGTTTCCTTGCAAATCCCTTTCAGGGTAAAAAATTCCAGAAGTTAGTTCAACTATCGAAGCATAAAATTTCTCCCAGTACAATTGATCGGGGGATTTGATTCTTGGATACCCTTGAACTTGAACTGTTTTAATTCTGTTTGTATCCATGTTATAAACATTCATACTTTTTGTACCTACTTCTGTATTCCAATTTCTTTCTTCGATTTCCCAACGTGGAAATAGATTTACAGCCTTGTTTATATTGTTATTTTGATTACTACTATTGGACTTTGTCAAATTATTATAATAATTAGGGTACACTTAATTTAAAAGGTTTATGTTAAAATAGGTTAAGTTAGGTTAAAAAATATTATTTCTTTAACAGATATATTTTTTGATTATTTTTTCGTGCATTTAATATTGTTATTGCATTATTTACCTTCATTATATCTTTATTTTCAAGGTTTTTAATATAATACTTCGATAGTTCAAGAATCTTTAATATTAAATTTACCTCATTAGAATTAAACGTATGTGTTTTTGGAGAATAATTTTTATTATTATTATTTATTGCTGAATTTCCATTTAGTGCATTATTTTTATAACCTTGGACAGCTCTTATCATGAATTAAAGAATTGCAAACCAATTATAATATAAGGTATATTCATTTGTAGTAAATAATCTTTTTCTTGTTTTGTTTGACTTTTCCTTTTTGTTTGTTTCAGTTGTTGTTTTCTTTTTCCCTGGTAGACGTGGTTTTTTTGTAACTGTTTTTTCAGATTTAGATGGTGTAACCAATTGGTTGGTTAAGGGAGGGTTATTTACTAGAACATTGTTTTTAACTTTCTTCATAATCAATAACCTTTATTGTATCTGTATTTTTCATATACCATGGAATTTTAATTTCACTTTTATTTGAATTTAATATTGGTTCAGGTTCAGTAATATTATCTTCTGCACATAATAAAACTGGACCTTCTTCTGATTCCTCATGACTTGAAATGAGCTCATCTTCGTTTGGTATCATGTCTACTTCATTATTATCTAAGATCTGATAGAAATTTTTACAACGTGGGCATTTATATCTAAATTCTTCAGCATTTACAAGTTCCAACTGTAACTTAGGGAAACAAATAACGCAGTAGATTTTTTGTGTTCTAGATTTAGAATTATTCGTACCTAATGTTATTGCATTAAAATTATTATTATCATCATCATTATCAAACATAATACAATTTAATTTTAATAGAATTTAAATTTAAACCAGAAAATAATTCTAGTCCTTGTTCTAGGACGCATGTCAGCCGATTATTGACTAACATCCATTTATGGAAGTTTGCAACCTTCTTCCTGCCAGCCTTCGTCATATCCTTCTTTCCATTGGATGTCAGGATTTTTGATCATCATCAAATGGTTTATCCAACTTACAATCCTCCATTCTTTGCTGCTTTCCCAAATTTTTTTCGCCTCCTGCTTCAACTGGATAAAATCCAACTATTGGTGTCACCACACCAATAATCAATCCTGATATTAGTAAGGTTGTAATTAATATATCACGACTTTCTACGAGTCTTCTAATCATCATAGTTGGATATGATAGCCTTATCTATTAAAGATTTTAGTTACTGGACTAATCGAATTAATAATCACTGTAGTTTTTGAACTTAAACCCAATTTCGACGCTAAAGTTTTTTTCTATTTGATACCATAAAATAAATGTAAAAAATCACATTAAAATATTAATTAACTAAATTTTATATAATATTTCTGAACCAACATTCGTCTTAAAATTAATTCACGCCTCTTAGAATTCCTATTATATTATACTTCGATAATGATGGATTTTATTTATCTAAAATGATCAAAAATGAGGATTTTCTTTTATTGATTTTTTCCATACAATTCCAATCGATTTTGAGTATCATATAATTTTATTTGAGATTTATATGCTACTTTTGAGGGAGTGAACATTGCATTTCCTGTATCAAGTAATAAATTACCTTCATAAATTGAAACTTTATCTATATTAAGGATACTCTCTTTTATGTTTACTAAATTAAACGTACCAGATAGTCTATAGTACCTATAAGAAATAAGATTACCGTTAGAATTTGTCTTATCTTCAATTTGTATTGTTCCTGATAGATATCTAGTATTTGATATTCCAAATCTTTCATCGAATGTGGTTTTTTGAAATTCATATGAACAATTATTCTCGGGCAAATCTTACTTTTATCACTAAAAGTTAGGTTTGTTTGCTGAAAATGTAAACTAGACTTTATAAAATCATCCTTTTTTAATAAAGTCTTGATTTCAATTGTATCGGATGATTGGCAAAATGAAATTCTTATAGTAATAATTGTCATAGTCATAACCATAACAATTACAATGATTTTTAGAGTATTCTGGTACAAGTCATTTCATTTGTAATTGATAAAGTTTTCAATTTTTTTCTTTATTTCATCTCTTTTACCTTTCGGAACTTCATAGTAGACGACTAAACATATACCATTATTAGATAAATGAGCATGACTTCCATGAATTTTTCCATTATAACCTCTTATTACATCTGAAAGAAACTCATAATATCTTTTGATCCTATTAGAAGAACCTTCCAAAAACTCAAAGGAATTATCCATATTTGGTTTTATTTGTATTTTTGTTGTTGATTCATTTATATTTGAAAGTTCTTTAGTATAATAAGATGGTTTTGATGCTGTAGCCGGAGGAATACCTGTTGAATCTTTATTATAAGCTATTAGATTTGGACAAATATGTTTTTTTCTTGAATACAATTCATAATATGTATTCTCCTCAGTATTCCAATATATTTCTACGCCACAACTATAAGTACAACTCTTAGGACGTATTTCTGAAAACATGATAATTTATTTCTCTTCCACTTTATAGTTCTTTGTTATATTTCAATATTCATTTATCATACAATGTCTACCTATATTGAAATTAATAATTGTAATGACCATAATTATCTCGTGATTAGAATTAATAATTATACTATTTCTTGTAATTCTTCCTTACTCCTTTCATTATATTATATGACAATTTTATCTGTAATTGAATTACGTCTTTTAGATTATAAAATTGTAACAAAACAGTTCATATATATCCTTTTTTTTCTTTGATTAAAGGTTTGTTTAGTCATCAAATTATTGCACTAGTTGAGATGAAAATTTATATCCAAATATAATAAACATAAACCCAAGTAGAATAAAATTCCTGTAATAGAAATAATTTTATTACAAACCACAAAAAATAGTTATTCCGAAAAATATAAAATTAATAGATATTAATTAACAACAACATCCTTTAATTTTTTGTTATAGTTTTTTAAAAAATGCACTATTACAATTTTATTTACAAAAAATCGTTTAAAATTCTTTATATTTTACATATATTTACATTTAAGATAATTAAATATTGAATACAATATAACAGAAGTGATATTTTTTTAATATGTTTATCAATCGTATTAATATCAGGAACGTTTGCTGCTGTATTGCTATCTTTTATAAATGGAATACAAGCAAAATGAGGAAACCGGAGTTTTTGCTGTTGGATCTAATTTAACATTACAAATGTCATATAATAAATTACTATGGTCTTCTCCAATGCAATAGACATAACTAGAATTATAATTATAGTAGGTGCTATTGGTATAATTACTAACAAGGAAGTCAATGGAAATATTTGTGATATCCTAATACTCATGGGCTCGACTGTTTTAATCAAATTCAGTCATTTGGAATTGTTACTGATATTGCTTCTGAAGGTTCCGTAATTGGAAATAATTATACATCAAATAATGACCGTTGCATTGGTATGTTTGGAACAAATGGATGTTGTGTTGTAGAATAAAATAAACTAAAAGATAACCATTTCTTTGGAAGGACAATAGGCGATAGCAAATATATCGTTTCTAATATCAAAATATTAGGACAAATTGTAGCAACAGCAAAAGCCACCTTTAATAAACCTATCTCAATACGATGCTCAGTCAAAATAGTAAATGCAGAAATACACTATTTCAAATTAGGTATATTGTAAATAGTCTAACAGAACTTCAATATCTCCGATATCTATTCCAAAAGTGAAAAGAACTTATACTTGTTTTATCGGAGATTTATAATATGACTATAACAAAATCAAAATCAAAATCAAAAACAAAAACAAAAACAAAAATGCTTTTGTTGGCCTTGATCTCAACAACTTTTATCTTGAGTATAGTGTCTCATCTTACACCACTGCAATCACAACAAGCATTTGGGCAAGGGGCATTTCAAATAGAAGATAATGATCAATCACCACCACAATTAACAATAGAAGAAAATAATGATACAAACCAAGCAGAAACAACGACCACAACAGACGACAACAACCAAAAAATTATCCTGGGAGAGATTACAATTCCTATAACATCTGATACACAACTTTCTTTAGAAATACCTGATTCAAAAATAACAGTAGAGCCAAACAAATAACTTTTGCAAAATTTATTTTACTTTTTCTTTTTTAATTTTGGTAATCTCCTTATGATTTTAATGACTTGATTGATTAATTTTATCCGTATACATTAGAATATCTTTCACTTTCACCAGGAAATCTCCAAGAGATTGTCACATCATATGAGGTGACATTATTAGGAGTATTATCGTTAAGGATCATTTCAAATGATGCGGTCATATTTGGTTTTATATTATTTGGTTGTGTGTATGTTGATTTACTTTCTATTATTTTTCCATTTTCATCGTAAAAAGTAGCAATAATTATAACATATTCTACATCTTTGTTAATCAAATTTTGAACCTTTCCGATGAATTTATTTGAATTTTCGTCACCTCTTTCGATTTTATGACTTGTTAGCTCGACTTTCTTTTCTCCTTCTTGGTGCTGGACGGTTTGGCCATAAATATAATTATGATATATTGAAAATACACCTATAGCTAAAAAAATACTCATTAATAATTTGAGTTGCAATCTCATAACCATGAATTTTAAATAAAATAATTAAGCCTTTCCTTTATCGCTAATTCTTATTGATCTAACTTTATCAAGTCATATTACTTTACCTGTTTTAGTTATATCTATTTGATAATGTAAAAATTCACTCTTTAACTTTTACTAGAAGTTGACCAACTAATGATCCATATTAAGAAATTAATATTAAATGGGAAAATAAATGGGATTATTTAATTTTTTAAATAAGATTTTGAACCATATAACTATGATAAAAATAATTAATACATCTTCGTTTACAAAAATATGAAAAATTTATTTAAAAAAATATTTTCAAGGTTTGGTAATATGATATTACTAATCTAGAGATGGGTATTTTTACCTTGCATAGCATCTCCAGATGATAGTTTAATTCTATAATAACTATCTTATTTTAGTTTTTATAGTTTGTTACAATTTATGCTCTTTTGTTATTTTAGATAAAAGGTGAAGATTTATGTTATACTTAAGTTGACTTTTACAATTTTGTAAAGGATAATTCTAATTATTTTATCATATCTATATTAATACATTGAGAAACCCTACAATATCGATAACAACATTTGGTTTGCTTATTTTATTAGTGTTAATATCATATATAATAAATTATAATAGATCGATAAATACACATTTAGGACAAATTTATAGAGAACAGATTTTGATCTTTGACATTATTAAATAAATTTAATTTCCTATTCCAAAAACCAGGTGTAATCTGTTTCGGGGCAGTTGTACTCTTGACCAGAACAATACTATTATTTATTATTAAGGATTTACTCTGAGTATTATTGAAAAACATTATTCCATAAAAAATCCATTGATTATCAATCATTCTTCCTATGTCTGAAGTTATCCAAGTTATATTTTGTCCATCGGCGGTTTCAATTGTTCCATTTCCTCTTCCAAGAGCTAATCTATCAGATAAGTGTTCAAAAATGTCTGACTATTTGTTCCATTCCCTACATTATTTAGAAATCTATTCTCAACATAATGTACTTCTGTAATTCTATAAGGAGTCAATGATATATTTTTAGAACCTAAAAACTCCTTGTGTTAGAATCATAAATCCATCTGTTACGTTTAAATGTGATACATTTTCTTCATTCATATCCAACTGAATCAATCATGCTATTGTATCTGAAACAGATCGAAGTAAAAATAAACCTATTGTTATAGCGTGGATAACCGTCAAGGAAAGATATAACGAGAAATTGTATATTTTTTTAATATGTTTAGTCAAAAAAAATCTATTAGATAAAGTCTTTTGGGTTTATTCTATATTTATTGGCTCTATTACATCTAACTTTTCTTAAATTTATTCTTCAAAAATAATCTATAAGTATAGTTCCAATAAATGGCGATGTAAGATAAAGCCATAAATCAATATAATAACCAGACATATACAAAAATAACAATTATGGTTACAATCAGATACCCTTATCATCATAGTCTTCCCCAATATGTCAAGAAATGAATCGATTTAAAATTAGATTAGATTATATTCTCCTCTATCGAAACGATTAGATAACTTTTGGGCACGAAAAGAAAGTTAACTTTGCCTTCTATATAAAATTTATATTATGTTACCAGATATGTGTAATAGAAGATTTCGAAATTTCCTCATTAACTTTTTTAACTATTAAATATTTTCTAAAATAATCTCTTATATATGATAATACTCGAACGATCAAATTATTTAGATAGATAGAATTATATTGATTTGTTCATAGTTTTCAAGATTATATAATGCGAAGGATTTTAAGTTTTTTATTTGGTATTATTGCTATCAACATTATTTTATTTTCTGCAAATTCACCTAACATCTATTTTATTTATGCTCAAGATACTCAATACTCAAATAATACAAACGAAAAAAATGCCTTACTATTGAATGAACTCGAAAGTATAAAAAATATACTTAAGATAAAGGTAACAAAACTTGCTACAGCTCTTCAAATTGCTAGTAGTCTACCACAAACTTTACAACCTCCTGATATAAATTTGATAGATTTAAAAATAAAGGGTATACCAGAAGATGCGGATATAAAAAAAAGGAATGTAGCTAAAATACTATTGGATCAGTTTAAAGAATTTTCATCAATCGATTTTTTATTAAATAATGGAGATATATATTTTGATGAACCCTTTAAAGATCAATTAAATCGAACTGTAACCAATCTTTCTTTTAGAGATTATTATCAAACAGTAGTACAATCTAAAAAAACTTACTTGAGTGATGCAATTATTTCTAAAACAACAGGAAGAAATCTAGCAGTAATTGCTACTCCAGTAATAAATATTGAAAATAATATGACAGGAATATTGTTAGGGACAATTAATTTCAACAATTATGATCAGTTTTTGCAGTCATATAATTTACAGGATAATAGTAGATTGATACTAATTGACAAGAATGGAGTAAAAATTGGAGATTCGAAAGAAAAAGGAACGTCCGTATCAAAAGAATCTTTTGAGAAAAAACAGTTTTCAAATCTTACATCGGTTAGGTTAGCGCTGGATGGAAAATCAGGCAGTATTGTAGAAAAATTTGACGGAAGAGAAAGTCAAATCACTTTTCTTCCATACGAGCTTTTTCAAAATAAAAGAATTTTGCTACTCATTCAATATTGTAGCCTCGATATAAATAATTCGAATATATGCATAGATAATGACATTGATAAGGAACTTACCCTAGTAAATGAGAATGTTTTAAATAAATTAGGTGATTTTTTTTAATATAAATTTGTTATTCCTATTTCTTTTATTGTTATTTTAAACTCAGTATTGCTATTATTCTTAGTTAAAATATAATGAGTATATCT